>JAKEGR010000356.1 GCA_022615465.1 Planctomycetota bacterium
GACGAAGACGTCATTGCCGAAGTCGTGTCAAAAATGACCGGCATCCCGCTGACGCGGATGACGACCGAAGATAGTCTCCGCCTGATGCAAATGGAAGATGATCTCCACAAGCGGGTAATCAGCCAGGACGAGGCAATCAGGGCCGTCGCCCGGGCCGTCCGTCGCAGCCGCAGCGGCCTGCAGGATCCGAAGCGACCGACCGGCACGTTCGTTTTCGCCGGTCCGACCGGCGTTGGCAAGACCTTGCTCGCGAAGGCGCTGGCTGAGTTCATGTTTGGCGATGCGGATGCGCTCATTCAGATCGACATGAGCGAGTACATGGAGAAACACAACGTCAGCAGATTGATTGGCGCCCCGCCCGGATATGTCGGTTATGAGGAAGGCGGCCAACTCACTGAGCAGATCCGCCGTCGACCCTACGCGGTCGTGTTGCTCGATGAAATCGAGAAGGCTCACCCTGAAGTCTTCAACATGCTGCTGCAGGTGATGGAAGAAGGCCGACTCACCGACAGCTTTGGCCGGAACATCGACTTCCGCAACACGATTCTGATCATGACCACGAACGCCGGCGCGGAGGCAATCAAGAACGAAGCTGCGTTCGGTTTCACCAAGCCCGATCAGGATGCGACCTACGACAGCATGAAGACCCGTGTCACCGATGAGATCGAAAAGGTCTTCCGGCCGGAATTCATCAACCGCGTGAACGACATCATCGTGTTCCGCCATTTGACGGAAGTGGATATGAAGCAAGTGATCGACCTCGAACTGGCTAAGGTTCGTAATCGGCTCAAGGAAAAGGGGCTGGCGATCGAGCTTTCCGACGAGGCCAAGGAATTCCTCATCAAGAAGGGTTCCAACACCGATTACGGCGCCCGGCCGCTGCGACGGGCAATTGAGAACTTCGTCGAGGATCCGTTGGCCGAAGAACTCCTCAAGGGCGAGTTCGCCGGCAAGGACATGGTCTGCATCGAGGTCAAGAAGGTCGGCGACCGCAAGCAACTTATCTTCGAAGGCAAGAAGCTCGACGGGCAGCCCGAACCAGAGCCGGTCGGTGCCGGCGCGGTCTCTGATGGCGGCGGCAGCGCCGACCAAGGCGGCGGGGCGTGACGTTCACATTTTGACTTGACTTCATCTAGCCCCGAGTCGCTGACCCGGGGCTTATTTCTTGCGCGGCGCGGGCGGCCCGCCTGCTACCATGTTGTTGCCAGCACTGCATTCCCCATGCGGCAACTTGCCAGACGATGATTCGACCATAAACTTCGCTCAAGTGACAGAGTTTGTCATGCCGAAATAGAAGTGACGTACGCCAGGGGGGCGATACGCGCCGCATGCCAGCAACGCTCGTTGCTCGGGCACGGCGGCCGAGGTTTCCCCCAATGTCCAGCGATTCGATCAACCCGTCCGGCGACAGCCACCCTCGCGGTTTCTCACTGGCCCTGGCCGATTCGATCGCCGATCTCGGTGCGGTCGTGATCCATTGGGTCGAAACGCTAGGCGACATGGTGCTGTTCTCCCTGCGGACCCTTTCCTGGCTGTTCACACGTCTGCCCCGCCGCGACACGCTAATCCCGGCGTTCTACAACATCGGCGTACTGAGCCTGCCGGTGGTCGCCTTGACGGGTACGTTCATTGGCATGGTGCTGGCAGTGCAATCATATACGCAGTTCAAGACATTCGGCTTCGAGACACGTTTGGGGGCGCTCGTCAACATGTCGATGAGCCGCGAACTCGGCCCGGTACTGGCCGCCACGATGCTCGCTGGCCGCGTCGGCAGCGCGATCGCCGCCGAGTTGGGGACGATGCGCGTTACCGAGCAGATCGACGCACTCATTTCGATTGGCGCCAACCCGCTGCACTACCTGGTAGTGCCCCGCTTTCTCGGCTGCTTGTTGATGATTCCGTCGCTGACGATCATGGCCATTTTCATGGGCGTGGTCGGCGGCGGGTTTTATTGTGTTTATGTTCTCGGCGTCGACTCGTATCATTATTGGAGCAACTCCCAGCAGTATGTCGACAACTGGGACCTGTTCTACGGGGTATTCAAGAGCATCTTTTTTGGCGCGACGATCGCACTGGTGAGTTGCTACCGCGGCTTTCACTGCGCCGCGGGAGCCGAGGGCGTTGGCCGGGCGGCTACCGCCGCGTTTGTCATGTCGTTCGTGATTATCTTGATCTTGGATCTCGGGCTGAGCATCTCACTCGATCATGTTCACGATTGGCTCTGGCCGGAGATGGGGTTATGACCGCTGCGGCCGCGACAACTCGAGAACCAAAACCTCGCGAATCGCGCGGCGACTTGCTCACCCTGTGTGCATTGGGCGTCGATTTTGGTCGCCAGCACGTACTGCGTGACATCAACCTTGCCGTTCCCCGCGGCGAGACGGTGGCTATCATCGGCGAAAGCGGCTGCGGCAAGACCGTGCTCCTCAAGACGATGATTGGCCTGATCCAGCCAACGAGCGGGTTTGTTGCCTTTGACGGCCAGCGGCTCGATCAGCTTGGCGACAAAGCACTCACCGCTCAACGTGCCCGTTTTGGCTTTGTCTTCCAGAATGCGGCTCTGTTCGACAGCATGACGATTGCCGACAACGTGGCCTTCCCGCTCCGCGAGAACCGCGGTCTGGGGCGGGAAGAAACGGAGCGACTCGTGATCGAAAACCTGGCCGAAGTCGGCCTGCCGCCAAGCGTGATGACGCAACGTCCCGCCCAGCTCTCGGGTGGCATGCGGAAGCGTGTCGGCCTGGCTCGCGCGCTCATCATGAACCCCGAAGTGTTGCTCTACGACGAGCCTACCACGGGGCTTGATCCCATTATGAGCGACGTCATCAACGAACTGATCCTGCGTACGCGGAAGCATCGTCCGGTGACC
>JAKEGR010000357.1 GCA_022615465.1 Planctomycetota bacterium
CGTGATCCTGAAGTACAACGGCGTGCGGATCGAGCAAGACGCGCACCTCGTGGGCCTGGTGAAGCTCACCGAGATTGGCCGCACCGCGGAACTGGTCGTCTTCCGCGACGGCAAGCCGATGCAGTTCACGGTTCAAATCGGCAACGAGCGCGATTTCACGAAATCGCCAGAATAGTATCGGGCACGTTCACTGATCGTGAAAGATGACTGACGCGTATACAACCATCATCGGCCTTGAAGTCCATGTGCAACTGGCCACGTCGAGCAAGCTGTTCTGCCGCTGCAGCACTCGATTCGGCGCCGAGCCAAACACGCAGACCTGCCCCGTCTGCATCGGGATGCCGGGCACATTGCCGGTGATGAATCGCGAAGCACTGCGGCTTTCGCTCAAAACGGCCAGCGCGCTCCACTGCGAGATTGCTCCCTTCACGAAGTGGGATCGCAAGCAGTATTACTATCCGGACCTGCCAAAGAACTACCAGATCAGCCAGTATGATTTGCCCTTGTCACTCAATGGCTACTTGGAAATTAGCGACCCGAAGGACCAATTCGAGCCGAAGCGCATCCGCATTCTCCGCGCCCACCTCGAAGAGGATGCTGGCAAGAGCTTGCACGATGAAGTAGCTGGCAAGGGGGATAGCCTGATCGACTTGAATCGCACCGGTACGCCGCTGCTAGAGATTGTTTCCGAGCCGGATCTGCGGAGCAGCGCCGAGGCCAAGGCATTTCTCACGGAGTTGAAACTGCTACTGACCTATCTCGGCGTCTCCGACTGCAACATGCAGGAGGGGAGCCTTCGCGTCGATGCCAACGTCAACCTGCACATCGATACGCCGCAGGGCAGCATCGCCACGCCGATTATCGAAATCAAGAACATGAACAGCTTTCGCGCGGTCGAGCGGGCACTCGATTACGAAGCCAGGCGGCAATACGGCGTGTGGCAAGAAACGCGCCAAAAGCTCGGCGATGCGCCAAAGCAAACCCGTGGTTGGGACGATGCGGCCGGCGTGACCCGCGGCCAACGGAGCAAGGAGGAATCGAGCGATTACCGCTATTTCCCTGACCCGGACCTGGTGCCAGTTCGGGTGACTCCAGACGAAATCGAGCAAGTCGGTTCATCACTCGGCGAATTGCCGGCCGCATTGCGGAACCGGCTGCAAACCGATTTCGGCCTGTCGTATTACGATGCCGACGTCTTGGTAAATCAAGGTCGGGCGGTCGTCGATTACTTTCTGGATGTGGCCCGGCGCTGCGGCGATGCCAAAGCAGCCGCCAACTGGGTGACCCAGGACATTCTGCGAACTTTGAAAGATCAGAACAGTACAATCGAGCAGTTACCGATTCGTAGCGTCGCACTTGCGGAGTTGGTTACCAAAGTCAAGTCGGGCGAAGTGCCGAGCGCTCGCGCTCGCGAAGTTTAACAGGTGATGCTGGAGAATCGCAACGAATCCCGGGCGGCAAAGAGCGCGTTGGGTATTGAAGAGGTAAACGAATCGGAAATCGTCGCGCTCTGCGGGAAGCTGCTGGCCGCGAATCCGAAAATCGTGGCCGATGTGCGGAGCGGCAATACAAAAGCCATCGGTTCGCTGATTGGCCAGGCAAAAAAGATGAATCCAAACGTCGATCCCGGCCGCTTCCGCGATTTGTGTTTGGAATTGATCAAGGTGAAAGGCTGATCCCTGGTCTGCACCATGAGACGCCGCGATGGCAAAGATGCCCAAACCGCCGGCAATCATCACGCTGACGACCGATTTCGGCGAGGGGAGCCGCTATGTGGCAGCGATGAAGGGCGTCATCTTAACCATCAATCCGCACGCGAGGCTGGTCGATTTGTCGCACTCGATTCCGCCGCAAGACATCCGTGCGGGTGCGATCGCACTGGCCGAAACGGTCCCCTATTTTCCGGCAGATACGATCCATGTGGCGGTGGTTGACCCCGGCGTAGGGAGCCGCCGGCGCATCGTCTATGCCCGCATCGGCGCGCAGCAATTCATCGCCCCCGACAACGGCCTGCTGGGCTGCTTGGCCAGTCGCGAGCGACCGTCTAAGATAATCAGCATCGAAGAGCCGCGGTTTTGGCTGACCACGGTATCGTCGACCTTTCACGGACGGGACATCATGGCACCGGTGGCCGCTCGGCTGAGCCTCGGCCTCGCGCCCGACGAGTTGGGCAGGCCGCTCGACCAACTCACCGTTTTGCCCGCGACCGAGGTACAGCAAGTGGCAAACCATATCGACGGCGAAGTGATTGAGGTCGATTCGTTCGGCAACCTGATCACGAACATTACTCGCGACATGCTTCATGGCGTGCCAACCGATGAATCGGTCACGATCTCTTGCGATGAGCACCAGACGCAGGGTATGTTCAACACCTACGGCGACCAGCCGGCGATGACGCTGATCGCGCTGGTAGGCTCCGGCGACCGGTTGGAATTAGCCATTGTCGACGAAAGCGCATCCGCGATGCTCGGCGTCAAGGCCGGCACGCCGGTTCGCGTGTCTTGGTAATCGCCGCTTTGCGGCTTGGCGATGGGCCTTGATCTTTGCCATGCCACACTCACCCACCCGCGACGAACTTCTGGCTTGGGACCGCAGTCACTTGTGGCATCCGTTCACGCAGATGGCCGAATACGAGCCTCTGGTAATCGCCCGGGCCGAAGGCTGCCGGCTGATTGACATCGACGGCCGCCAATACCTCGACGGCGCCAGCAGCATGTGGTGCAATGTTCACGGTCATCGCCACCCGCGGATCGATGCGGCCGTACGCGAGCAA
>JAKEGR010000358.1 GCA_022615465.1 Planctomycetota bacterium
ACTTTGCCGCGCGCTTTGGCATTGGTGCGACTCCGGCAGCGCCCGTACAATTGACGGTAGAAATTGACTGACCCGTCACCGTTGGCCCCTCTGCATGTCCTATCGTACCTTCAAGCGCGTGCTGGGCGAGACGAACCTCGAGCGGAAGTGTCGCTGGTGGTTTGGTACGTCGCTCGTCATCCTTCTCACGCTGAGCTTCACCTGGTACGGCCATCGAACCGACAAGCTGGTCGATGAACGGATCAAAACGCTGAGCCAGGAACTTGTGTGTGCAGGTTGGCAAAAACTACACCTCGAAAAGCTGGCAAGCATTGAACAACCGGCCCTCGAAGGGCGTAGCCCAAACAGTGCCGCGAATCCCGACGATGCCGACTTCTATCGCGAATTGGCTGAGAGCAGCGCCGCGCTCGGCCACAAATTCGAGTGGCAAGCCCTTCTCCCGGCAATGGAAGGCAGGAATCTCCCGGCCAACTATGTGCCCGCCCCGGAGTTTGAGCAACCGCTTCTGCAGGAGTGGTCCGCGAGCGCCCGGCTTCTGGTACAGCCCGAGACCGACCCCCCCGCAGGCTGGAAGCCTCGCAAAGCCCAGGACCGACGCACCGAAATCGATGGCCGGCAGGTTTACCAGTATTACCAGCCCATGTATGCCACGGCATCCTGCGTGGGCTGCCATAAGGCGTTCGGCGCGTCCGGGGGCAATCCGCATTTGCAGGTAGGTGATCTGATGGCCGTGATTCGCGTCACGATCGACGATGAAAAAACAGTCAACGCCCAAGCCGACAACCGCGCCTTGTTGTGGACCGCCGCGGTCACCATCGGTTTTCTGTCGATGTTTTCCCTGTGGGCGGTCGTGCGGTATGTGATCGTCAAGCCGGTCACGCACCTCCGCGACGTGGCGAACGCGGTTCGCGAGGGCGATGTCGAGCAGCGTGCCATGATTCACACCGGTGACGAATTCGAGGACCTGGCGGCCGCGTTCAACCGCATGTTGCGGCAACTTCTCAGCCAGCAGACGGAGCTGCGCGGCGTCAACGGAGAACTGGATACGCGGCTTGACGAGTTGGCCCAAGCCAACATGCGTCTTTACGAAATGAACCGCCTCAAGAGCGACTTCCTGGCCACGGTGAGCCACGAGCTGCGTACACCGCTCAATAGCATCCTCGGCTTTAGCGACGTGCTCAGCGGCATCAATGCGCTCGATGAGAAACAGAAACGCTACGTCGGCAACATCCAGCGATCCGGCCGCATGCTCCTCGACATGATCAACGATATTCTGGATCTTGCCAAAATGGAAAGCGGCAAAATGGAAGTCCGGCCGAGCGAATTCAAAATCGCCACGCTTGTGGCTGCCCAATGCGATATGGCCAGGCCACTTGCGGAGAAGAAAAATCTGGATCTGGATTGCGACGCCGAACCCAACTTGCCGCCCTTGCGACAGGACCAAGGCAAGGTGCAGCAGATCCTCAATAACCTTCTGTCGAACGCCATCAAGTTTACGCCCGATGGCGGCCGGATCGCCGTCGCCGCCGATCGCGATGAACTGGGCGACTTGCGGTTGACCGTCACCGATACGGGCATCGGCATCAGCCCGGACGAGCAGCACTTCGTCTTCGAGAAATTCCGCCAGGCCGCGGCCGCGATGCCCGATGGCGACGCAATGACGCGGGAACACTCGGGAACGGGACTGGGGCTTTCCATCGTGCGGGAGTTGTGCCGGCTTTTGGGTGGCGACGTATCGCTCGCAAGCGAGCTTGGCAGAGGCAGCACGTTCACCGTGCGGCTCCCTTGGCAGCTCGATGAGACCCCGCGTCTGGATGCGGCCATTCGCGAGGATTTGGAAACGCTCACCCGCAGACCGCACCTTGACAGCCCACTGGCAACCGCCTGATGCCGCGATCGATCGTTGCGATTCCTGTTCAACCATCGGCCGCGGCTTGATGGACCAACCCCCTGGATCTCGTCCCTTGACTTCCAATTCTCGACCCTTGGTTCATTTGTTCACTGACGGCGCTTGCAGCGGCAATCCCGGCCCTGGCGGCTGGGCGTTCATCCTGCGCCATCCCGCTTCGGGAAAAGAGTTGGAATGCAGCGGCGGCGAGCGGGTATCGACCAACAACCAGATGGAACTCGCGGCCGTAATCCGCGGCCTCGAAGCCCTTAAACGCCGGAGCCAAGTCGAGCTATTCACCGACAGCGTCTACGTCGGCAAGGGGATCAGCGAGTGGTTGCCAAAGTGGAAGGCCAACGACTGGCGGCGCAAGGAGGGAAAGAAGCTGGTGCCGATTGCCAATGAAACGCTCTGGAGGAAACTCGATCACCTGCTCGCCAAACACGACGTGGAGTACACCCGCGTCGCGGGCCACAGCGGCCACGAGGAAAACGATCGCGTCGATCAACTCGCCGTCGCGGCCTATCAGAAATACTTGTAGGTTTGGGAGACGGGGACAGTCTTGCATGCGCTGGCTCGTCGGCCCCATGTCCCACGGGTGCCGCTTGTTATGGAACAGGATAAAATGCTTGACCCAGGCAACGTAGGACTGCTCCGTGCGATACGCGAGATGCCGTACCCGACAGGCGTTGGCGACCTGATCGAGAAACCGAGGCTCTCCGGACTGGGCGGTCGCGGCTGAGAATTTCGGTGGGTAAACTGGTCGAGGTGGGAACTGCGGCATGGCATGGACTCTGGTGCGGTGTAACACGGCGATCTGGACTGGCGATCCGTCGCAATTCGTTCAGCGGTATGACGCATCAGAATTGACAACTCCCATGCTCGACCGCGAAAATGCGGTAGTGTTTTACGGCACTTCGGCGGTCGAATACCTGTTCGCGGCGGACGGTCCACTGCGCGGCCCGCCGCTGGATTATCGGTGGCGTTACGACCTTCGCACCCTTCCCGCTTCCACGCGAATCCGACCCGTTCCACACGGCTACTGCCACAGTCCCCAGTTGATATACCATCATCGGAAGTTTTCGCCTAACCTTCGTGAACCATCGAAGGAGGTGAAGCCATGCCAGGGAAGGCAGCCAAAGTC
>JAKEGR010000359.1 GCA_022615465.1 Planctomycetota bacterium
TCCTGCGGATGGCTGGGCTTTACGGATCGGGGCGCATTCCGTTTCTTGATAAGCTGCTCGCCCGCGAGCCTATTCCAGCGGCGATTGCCGGATATCTGAATTTGATTCATGTCGACGACGCGGCCGGCGTCGTCCTGTCGGCCGACCGGCTAAGTAGGAAAGCAGAACGATTTATGCTCCCTCTCCCATTGGGAGAGGGCTGGGGTGAGGGAGATTCACGCAGCGGTCCCAGCGTGTACTGTGTGAGCGATGGCCATCCCGTCGAGCGCGGCGAGTTTTACCGCGAAGTGGCCCGAAGAATCGGTGCTCCGCCGCCGACATTTGTTGAGCCCGAGCCGAACTCGCCTCGTGCGAACCGTGCCTTGGCGAATCGCCGCGTGTGCAACGAGCGGATGCGCCGCGAATTGTGTGGCCAACTCGCTTTTCCGGATTATCGCGTGGGTCTGGCTGCGGTCCTCGGGTGACCCGCGGAATAACCTGAATCCCATCGACGCGCCCAGATTGGAATGAAGTATACCCAATCCGCCAGTCTGCAAAGGCTGCCCTACGAACCGAAGATCCGGTCCCGCTTGGACTTATTCCAGGCGAGTTTTTCGGCCACGGTCATCATCGAGAAATCAAGCAAAGCGTTTGGGGCAGATTCCACGGCATTGAGATGCTTGCCCGGGCAGGCGCAGGTCTCCTTCGAAGGACCGCCGCACCCGCAGTCAGCCGTGGATTTGGCTTGAGACGCTGGCATGGGTACGCCAGCAGGAACGGAGACTTGTGCGTCACCACCGTAACTCATTACGCCGGTGGTCAACTGCATATCGTCGGCTAATGATTTCCGTGGTTGGATATTCAGCCGTTGCAAGACGCCGTGGTATGCCTTCACCGCATCCTCGGCCGTGATTTCGCCGTCGGCGATTCTCCGCAACATCTCGACAAAGGCGAGTTGGTTCTCGGCGTTGTTGATTTTGCGACCGAACAGCGCTACCCGCGCGCCGTATTTTTTGGCTTCACTCAGCAGTTTGAATGCATCGTAGGTCGTTCCCGCGCCGCCGCCGAGGATGCCCGCCACCAGGTGTGGATCGTAGGCGACTAGTTCTTCCATCGCCTTTGGGCCATGATAGACGATCTTCAAAAAAACAGGCCGACCCGGTTGCGCGATGCCGGCTAGCGTGCGCGCAATCTGATCGTTGATGAAGTGCGGTACCTGCTCGCTCGAAAGCCCCACGGGCGCGTTGGGATCGAACACTTCCAGAAAATGACGGAATCCTTTCTTTTCGGCCTCCTCGCGAAACGCCTTGTACTGTTTGAGCGTCTGCAAGTCGTCTTCCAGGCGGTTGTTGAACGTGCAGCTATAGAGGCCCAGGTCGGCCCCGAGCGCTCGTTCGTTCGGCTCGCACTCGACGTGGCCACATTGAATGTGGTCGAGCAGCGCCGTGCGGAAGGGTTGCGCGGGCTGAGAGACGTACTTGCCGTATCGCACCGCGAACACGTCGCTGGCATCGTTGGCCCTCGCGGCTGGCGTAACGCGGCTATTCTCGAATAACCGATCGACGATATTCAGTTGGTAATTGCTGGAGGCCGACATCAGCATGATATCGACCAGCCCTTGGCGGGTGATCTGACGGATTTGTTCACGATACTCGGCCAGCGTGCGGAAACGCACTTCGCCGGCGTGCATCTCGGGTGATTGTCCCGGAGCACCGACGCCAAACGCCATGTCGGCATCCTTTGCGTCGGCAAGAATGAAGTCCTTGCAGCCCGAAGGGTCGGCGTGAATCGCGGCTAGTTTTTGATCGAGTGTTTTTTGCATGGCTCGTCATTTGAGTTTCGTGAGACCGACTCGTTTCGCGACGGTGTCGATCGTTTGCCGCAGCGTGTTGCCGCTCGTTTTTAGGGCTTGCACTTCCTTCGGCCACAGTTCGATTTCGTGCGTGGCGACAACGCCAGCGCAGGCAACCGTCGTTGGCACCGACAGCGCCACGTTGCGAATGCCGTAGCAGCCGGTCTGGACACTCGATACGGGTAGAATCTTGTGGCTATCGAGCGCCATTGCGTGAATGACATCGGCGATGGCGACACCCACGGCAAAACCGGCTCCTCCCTTGAGCTTGATTACTTCCGCGCCCGAGCCTTTCGTACGCGTAAAGATCTCGCTGGCCAGATTGGGCGACCATCCGGGAAGCTTTTCCAGCGGCAGGCCGCCGATTGCGGCGCTCGACCAGATGGGCACCATGCTGTCGCCGTGTTCGCCCAGGATGAGCGCGTTGACTTGGGTTGGCGGAGCTTTTAGTTTGGCCGCGATCAGGCTGCGGAAGCGAATGGTGTCGAGCTGCGTGCCGAGGCCAAGCACCTGGCTAATCGGTAAATCAAGTCGGTCAGCAGCCAGGTACGTGAGCACGTCCACAGGATTTGACACCACGAGGATCGTGGCCGATGGCTTGACGCCCGCCTTGGCCACCTCGCCGAGGATGTTTTGAAACAGATCGACATTGCGATTGATGAGATCAAGACGGCTTTCGTCGGGCTTGCGACGCAGGCCCGCGGTAATGCAGATGCAGTCGCTCGAAGGGATAAGCTCGTAGCCGCCCGACGAGACAATCTGGTCGGCCATCGAACTGGTGCCGTGCAAGACGTCGAGCGCCTGGCCAGCACACAAATCGGCGTTCACGTCGAGCAGGGCAATTTCGCGAACGATCCGCCCCGCCTGCAACGCAAACGCGGCACACGAGCCAACCAATCCCCCGCCGCCAATAATGCTGACTTTCATCGTGATCCCCTGCTATGCCGGCCCTACTTGGCCAGTGCCGCCATGACGCGGTCGGTAATCTCTTTCACCAGCTTCTCGGTGTCATCGACTGCCGGCGCACTCGTTCCGGGACGCATCGGCGGCGGCGGAGCGAACACCCGCTGAGCCACCCCCGACGTGTTCCAACTATCGCGGAACACGTCGTTCGCGCAGATGTCGCAGTTTTTCATCTCGGGCGTATTGCGTGGGTCGGCGAAGCCCCATTTCTGCTTCAGGGCCAGTAGCTCGCGTTCCTCGGATTCATTGAAGTAGGCGATGTTGCCCAGGTCGCGGGCCAGCATCAGGATGCGGCAGTAGGCGTCGAGAATCTCCGTCGACCAATACGCTTTCTCGACCGTCTCGCCCCAGCTTACCGTGCCATGATTCGCCAGGATGGCTATGTTTGCCTTGTGAACAAATGGCAAAATCGTGTTGGCAAAGTCCCAGTTCCCGGGTGTTTTGTATTGGGTGATCGGCACATCTCCCAAGAAGACTTCGATCTCGGGCAGGACGCATTGCGGGATCGCCTCGCGAGCGACGGCAAATGCGGTGGCATGGGGCGGATGGCAGTGTACGACCGACTTCACGTCGGAACGTTCCTTCATGATTGCCAGGTGCAGCCGCACTTCGCTGGTACACTTCCGCCAGCCGCTGAGTTGGTTGCCTTCCAAATCGACCGTGCAAAGGTCGTCCGGATTGATGAAACCTTTGCAAATCAACGTGGGGGTGCAGAGCACTTCGTTCTCGCCCAGCCGGTAGCTGATGTTGCCATCGTTGCCGGCGGCGAAACCTTTGTTGTAGATGCGGCGGCCGATATCGCAGATTTGCTCTTTGATCGAATCCAACTCGCCAAGCGAGACGGCTTTGCTCGTGGCGCCCTTTTTGCCGGCCGATTGTGGATTGACCGTCTTGGCAGAGTTGTACGTGGTGCGTGGTCGAATGTCCATAAATCCCTCTTGCGTCAAGTGTTCAATGAATCGTCGAGGTTGATTTGGTCCAGAATTGCCGCGTTATAAGCGTCGACCGGCTTCATGTCGGGGCGAAAGGGCTGGGCTGCCTCGCCCCCTTCACTGATGGCAATCCGGGAACCGATGCCGGTACCCAAGGCGTCGTACACCACCAGTTCTTCGCCCAGGATCGGTGCCGCGCCGCTGAGGTTGCTGAGTGTAAGTGGCACCGCCAGCTTGAAACTCGCACCCACCAGGCTCGGGTGCGAGCGGTTCAAGGTTACGGTGCCGATGACTTCGCCAATTCGCATTTCGCTCAATCCGGGTTGATTTACTCGTCCGCAATTCCCATCACGCTCCAGCGGACGGGAGTTGTATCACTCTTTAGTAGTGTCCTCGTTCCCTTGCCGTCGCTCGTGATCAACGCCCGATCGCCACAACCGGCGCCCAGCGAATCGACGGCCAGCACAGGCTCTCCGTCGGGCGTGCGGCCGTCGGACTGGTACGGCTGAACGACAAGCAACTTCCATCCATTCATGGAGGGATGCTTGATCGTCGCGGTGGCGGTGCCAATCACAAGTCCCACTTGCATTACGGTTTCCCAATAATTCTCAAGTCGTCGATCAGCGAGCAACGTCGCTCGCGGGTGAACGTCAGCGGCGTGGTCACGCCTTCGCCCGTGGGCGTGGCAATGGAAAACGACAAATAGCCCTCGCCTCCCAATCCCAGCCCCGCCATGGACGGGCCATTCTTCACGAATAGCGTGGTGTCGAGCGTTCGCCCCATCTTGGTCATGTTTCGCACGTTGTTGCTGTGGATGATCGCGGTATGGCCGAATCCGTGTTCGTAGAGATTGGCTTTCTCGATTGCCTCGTCCACGTCGCGGCAACGCACGAAGGGGATGAAGGGCATCATCTGCTCGACTGGCACAAACGGGTTGTGTTCGTCAGTCTCGCCGAAAAGGAGTTCCACCTCGGCGGGAATGTGCTTGCCGATTGCCTTGGCCAGTACCGCCGCGTCTTTGCCAATGTAGTCTTTCGCGGCCACGTCATGCTTATGTTCGCCCTCGCCCACGGTGCTAATCGCCACCTTGGTGAGCGAGCTGATCTCGTGACTGTTCAAACGCACGGCGCCAGCTCGCTCCATCGCGGCCATCATCTGGTCGAACACGCTGCCGACGACGAAAACCTCTTTCTCGGCAATGCAGAGCAGATTGTTGTCGTAGGCGCCGCCCTGAATAATCGATCGGGCCGCCCGATCGAGATCGGCCGTTTCATCGACGACAACGGGCGGGTTGCCTGGCCCGGCGACTACGGCCTTCTTGCTCGATTGGAGCGCCGCCTTGGCGACCGCGGGGCCACCCGTGACGCAAATCATCTTCACGCCGTGATGCTTGAATAGTGCGCCGGCCGATTCAATCGTTGGTTCTGCCAGCAGGCAGATGAGATTGTCGATGCCCAGATCGCGATGAATTGCCTCGTTGAATCGTCGCACGCCCTCAGCCGCCACGCGTTTGCCGCCGGGGTGCGGATTGACTACCAGCGTATTGCCTCCGGCGATCATGCTCACCGCGTTGCCCGTGATCGTGGGTAGCGAATGCGTGACCGGCGTAATGGCCGCGATCACGCCGAATGGCGCATGCTCGATAACGGCTAATCCGTGGTCGCCGCTGAAGACCTCGCTACGGAGAAACTCAACGCCCGGTGTGCGTTCGCCCAGCGTTTTGAGCTTTTCGATCTTGTGCTTGAGCCGGCCGATCTTGGTTTCTTCCATTTCCATCGTGCCCAACTCGATGCATTGGTCGATGGAAATGCGGCGGACGTGGTTGATGATTCGCTTACGGTCTTCGAGCGTGCGTTCGCTGAGTTGCTCGAACGCTTCGGTAGCGGCGGCGACAGCCTCGTCGACACAAGTGAAAATGCCGTGGCGGCCAGCGAACGATTTATGCCCGACTGGGGCGCCATTCGGACGGGCCGGTCCACCGGTGCCCATATCACTCAGCACTTGGCGGACAACGTCGCGGATAAGTTCTTCGGTGGCGTGCATGTGTTGTGGTGCCGACTGTGCCGGCCCTACGATGCCAAACAAAATGGTTATTGTTCACGATTGAAAACATTTGTGCCGTCGACGTGTACCTTGTCGATGATTCCCACAATCACCGTGTCGATCGGCAGATTCTTGGTCTCCGGCGTCAGGCGGGCGCTGCTTCCTTGCGTGATCAGCACAAACTCGCCTTCTCCCACGCCCACGGTATCCACGGCCACGAACGTGCGGCCCGTGTTAACCAGCCGGGTGCGGTCACTACTGTCGATGCGGTACGGCTCGACGATCATCAGCTTGTGCCCGACCATCGAGGCCACTTTCTGCGTGGAAACCATCGAACCGGTTACTTTTGCGACGAACATGTTTGCCTCCTGTCAGGCTGAAAAGCCTGACTTACGCAGCAACTCTCCCGTTTGCCTGGCCACAATCAACTCCTCATTCGTCGGCACGATCCATACTTGCGTATTGCTCTCGGACGAACTGACGCACATTTCTCCCTTGGCCGACGCATTCTTGGATGGGTTGAGTACGATGCCCAAGCCTTCCAAGTCGGCGCACACCTTCGCCCGAATCGCTGCTCTGTTTTCGCCGATGCCGCCTGTGAAGACGATCGCATCGGCTCCGCCGAGTTCCACGAGCATCGAGCCTAAGTGTTGCCGTATGCCGGCTACGAACACATCGAGCGCCAGCCGTGCCCGTTCGTTGCCTTGCGCCGCCTCCTTTTCCAGGTCTCGCACGTCACCGCTCACACCGCTCAATCCCAGTAGCCCGCTGTGTTCGGCCAATTGGTCGAGCACGTCTTTGAGCGACTGGCCCGAGGCCTTCATTATCACTGGCAAGGCAAACGGATCGAAATCACCCACGCGATTGTTATGAGCCAGGCCCGTCTGAGGGCTCATGCCCATCGACGTGGCAATGCTCTTTCCGTCTCGGATTGCACACAGCGAATTCGAGCCACCTAGATGGCACGAGATTACGCGCAAGCCGCTCTTGCCTAGTAGTTCGGCCATCCTGGCACCGATATACCGATGGCTGGCACCGTGAAACCCCCATCGCTTCACCTGGTATTTCTCGGCCCACTCATACGGAGCCGCGTAGTACTTTCGTGCCGACGGGATCGTTTGGTGGAAGCCGGTCTCAAAAGCCGCCACCAGAGGAATCTCGGGAAGCCTCTCGCTCAAAAGCCGCATCGCGTTGGCGTACGGCGGATTGTGCGCGGGCGCTACTTCGGCCATCTCGTCCATCGCAGCAAGCACATCGGGCGTTACCCGTTGCACTCCGCTGTAACGGCCGCCGTGGACCGCTTTGAAGCCAATCGCCGAAACCTCGGTTGCGTTCTTCAAACAGCCCGATGCGGGATCGGTAAGCTGTTCGAGGCACAACCGCACGGCCACGGCATGGTCGGGCACATGGGCCGAAAGCTCTCTGCGATGACCGGCGATCTCGACAAACGCCTGGCTTTCGTTAGCGCCAATCCGTTCAATGCCGCCGCGAGCCAGTTGGCGCTCGTCGGCCATGTCGAACAGCCGGTACTTGAAGCTTGTCGAACCCAGGTTGGCGACCAGGATTTTCATCGTCTGCGGTTCCTTGCACAGCCCTGCCTTGCTTCCCAAGCCCTGGGGGTTGCAAACCTCCAGACTTCGCGAGGCGCTGCGAAACCATCTTCTTCCGTTTACGACAGGTACGCAGCGACTAAGCCGTCCGAAGGACGCGGAATCACGTGGCTGCCCACGAGAACGCCGACTTGCTGGGCCGCGGCCGCACCGGCTTCGACAGCCGCTCGCACACTGCCCACGTCACCGCGAACAACGGTTGTGACAAACGCACCGCCGATCGAAATCCGCTTCGCAATTTCCACATTGGCCGCTTTGGCCATGGCATCGGTCGCTTCAATCAGCGCGACCAGCCCTTTGGTTTCCACTAGTCCGATTGCAGTCATGGATAATTTTCCTCTTATTAAGTTTTGAGTTTGAACGTGACTTCCGCTTGTGGTTTCATACTAGCTTGATTTCCCCGACGGCTTCGCCGAGCGAGCAGGCAAGACAACGTCTAGATCGTCATGCGGACGCGGTATGACTTGCGCCGCCACGACTTCGCCGATGCGGCCCGCGGCGGTGGTGCCCGCGTCGATCGCGGCCTTCACGGCGGCCACGTCGCCGGTGACAAACGCCGTCACCAGGCCACTGCCCACTTTGTCCCAGCCGAGAAACTGCACGTTCGCGGCCTTGATCATCGCGTCGGTAGCTTCGACGAGAGCAATAAATCCCTTCGTCTCAATCATGCCGAGCGCCTCATTCATTTTTGCCATGTTGGTACTCCAATAAAAACAGAAACAGGTCGAAACGTCTCAAATCCGAAATCCGGAATTTACTGCCTTACTAGCTCAATCTTTGTTGCATGATCCAAATCACATGCATTGCCTTCGTCGGTATCCAAATGCACTTCAAGTTTATTGGCCTCATCGGCCCGCACGAGCAGATCTTCCAGCACCACGGAACACGCCGAATGAACTCGCAGGCTCATCCGGTCGCCATTCTTCACGCCATAGTGCTTCGCATGATCGTAGTTCATGTGGACGTGCCGTTCGGCGCGAATCACGCCTTCCTTGAGTTCCACCACGCCCTTCGGGCCGACGATCACGCACCCCGGAGTGCCGCTGATTTTGCCGCTAGCACGCACGGGCAAGTCAATTCCCAGGGAGATGCCATCCGTGAATGCCAATTCCACCTGGCTTGCCGGTCGCGTTGGACCAAGAATGCGCACCTCGGGCAGCATGCGTCGCCGCGGTCCCACGACCATGACGGTTTCCTTTGCCGCGTAGAATCCGTCTTGGTATAGCGCCTTCATCGGGGTCAAGACGGCGCCGCGGCCAAAGAGCGTCTCGACATGCTCGTCGGTTAAATGGACGTGCCGGGCCGAAATGCTGACCACGAGATTACTTGGCGCGCCGAACGCCGCCTCGCCGCTGGTCGCGACCTTGCGGAGCACGATTTCTCGCACAATGCGTTCGACGGTCGCGCGATTGAGTGTAGCGGTGCTCATTCTTTAGTCCGCAAGGCACGGCGGGCCACCCCAAGGGGCCTGGTGCCACTAAACGGTTTGTTTTGCCGCGATGTGAACCTTCACGCCCGCGGTTTCTAGTTTGTTCTTCCAGTGATCGGTGATCTCGTGATCCACAACCACATGATGCACGTCGCCCAACGGGCACAAATGCGACAAGCTCTGATGGCCAAATTTGGTGCTATCCGCGACGACAATCACTTCCTCGGCGGCTTGCATCATCGCCCGTTCGGCCTCCACGAGCAGCAAGTTGCTATTGAAGAATCCGCGTTCGTTGATGCCGGCGACGCTCATAATCGTCCGCCGCACATTCACCTTTTCGAGCATCTCGATCGCATAAGGACCCAACGTCACGCCGGTACGCGGATACACGTAGCCACCCACCAACACCAGATCGTGGTTCTTGTTGCTTGCGAACAAGTTTGCCACGGGCAGCGAGTTCGTGACAATCTGCAACCGCCGAACGACGAGCAACCGAGCCACTTCATACGTGGTGCTGCCTCCATCCATGAGCAACGTGTCGCCGTCTTCCACGAACTTCGCCGCTTCCGCCGCGATCGCTCGCTTTTTGTCCCATTGAGCTGGCTGGCGCTCCTCGAAATCGGGCAACATGGGCGACTGACCGACATAGAACACACCGCCATGCGTGCGTCGGGCCGAACCAGTGTCTTCCAGGCAATCGAGGTCGCGGCGGACCGTCGATTCCGAAACGTTGAGTTGCTCGGCCAACTCGGGCAGCGATGCGAACCCTCGCATCCGCACCAATTCGAGCAACTGATTTCGGCGTTCTTCAACGATCACGGCCACACCCATCAGCGTTGCGGAACATCCTTCTGATCACTGATCCCACGCAACTTCTGCAAGTATGGTCAATAAAATGGCAGAAATCAA
>JAKEGR010000059.1 GCA_022615465.1 Planctomycetota bacterium
ACATGGCTTCGCCGATGAGCTGAGCCCCCGCTTCCAACACCGCATCGCGCAGCAGGAACTGCTCGCCTTCGAATTCACAGAAGCTGAGCCCTTCGTGCCAGACTCGGCCGTCGTTGGCGGCTTCGGTGGTGCTGGCGAACCAGCGCTCGTCGATGCCTCCGCGTTGCGCGCCGTAGGCGTACCAGTCGGCGGGATGAAGCTTGATTCGCTTGCCCGGATGAAGAAAGGAACGAGGTACCCATGTGGGCGTCAGGCGCAACAACCCTTCCCCTGCATCCAGGGCGCGTTGCAGTTGTTTCCCGATATTGTCACGATTGGCCTGTTTGGGGTGTGATTTGTCCATTGCTTGCTTCCGTTACCTAGACGAATAGAGAAAACTCCGGTGCCATTCCGCGGGCAGTAGCACAATGTCGATCCGTTTACTTCATTGCAGAAGTGCGCGTGCGCGACGTTCCAGTTCCTCGGAAGGGCTGGCGGCCAAAACCTTTTGAGCGGCAGACGCGGCCGCCTGCGAATGCTGCTCCTTGATTTTCTCAGCGATAGAAATAGCCGTTGTTGCCGCTTCGGCTCGCAACTCCGCATCGGCTAGCATGGCAATTGCCAAGTCGAGTCCTTCGGCGGTGGGAAAACGCTCGATGATTTCGAGAATCAGGCGACGTTCCTCAGCGCGCTCGGCGATCTCCGATGCCTGCCGGCAGATGGCCACCCGTTCGGCATCCGGCAGGTTGAGTTGCCGGGCGATCCTGAGATAACCGCGTAGTGCGCGACCCTTAAACTTGTGGTCGCTGGCCGCGATACGATACAGAACCGGCGCCGCATCCGGCGTAATCCATTGCCCGAGGACTTTCGTTGCGGCGTCCTGCAAATCGGCCGGGCCGCCAGCCGCCACGGATTCAACCAACGCGAGGGCCTGCTCGCCGCCAGTCGCCCCCAGCAGATCGATCAGTTGGGGCCGAAACTCCGGAGGCCAACTCTTCAGTCGCTCCGCAATCAGATCGGCAACAGCGTTTGTGTCTGGCATCCGGCGGCTGGCCGCCTCTGCCGCGGCAATCGCCGCAACACGATCTGATTCCGTCTTCGAAGCCGGCACGCGGTCCAGAAGCAGCGGAAAGCTGTCCCCGTCGACCGTCTGCGCAAGGGATCGGAGCGACGCGACGCGGGTTGCTTCATCCGGCGAATCCATCAGCGCCAGCAGCAAAGGGACGGCAGCGCCGGTTTGACGACGCCCAAGCGATTCGATGATGGCCAGCCGCTGCCCGCCTGTCGACTTCTTCAGCAATTCCACCAAGGCAGAATCAACCTGTTCACCTCGCAGTTGATGCAAGCTCTCAAGTGCGGCCGCGGCAACCCGAGGATTGGCATTCGTCGCAGCCTGAACCAAGGTAGGCACCGCCGTCTCATCGCCAATGCGACCCAGGCAAGCAATCGCCGCGATCTGCACGGCAGGCTCCCCTTGGTTGAACACGCCAAGAATCCGAGGCAGTTCAACGACGGCTCCGCGCTGGCCGAGTGCTTCCAGCAACTGAACTTGTCTCGTATCCGCCGCATTGGCAAGCGAGGAAACCATCGTCTCCGTGACATCATCGCCGCCAAGTTCCCGCGACGCGCAAATGGCCGCCTCAAACTCGACCTCGTTGGACGATTTTAGAGAAGCAGCAAACTGCGCCGTGGCTTTCTCCGGGGAAGCAATATGCAACATCCCCAAGGCCGCTGCTAATTGAACGTGCCGACTGGCACTCGGCGATAAGAGAACTCCATAGATTTTCTTGGCCCAATCTGGCTGCTGATCGGCAGCAAGCCCCTCGGCACAGGCCAAGCACGCGTCGTGCAACACAATGGCACGCGCGCCCTTGGCGCTGCCGACTGCCTTGAGCAGTGCGTCAGCGGCTTCCTGCGTGGCAATTTGCCCCAGTGAGTTGGCCGCTGCCGATGCAACCTTCTCGTCCTTGCCCAGTAAATAGCTGGCCAACGCAGCCACCGCATCGCGATCCCTGCGTTCGCCGATCGAGCCGATCACCCCGCTCAGGAGACGCCCCTCGCCATGCTTCAACGCATCGCGCAGCGCCTGATCGACGGCGGGAGATGGAATGGCCTCCAATGCGTAGCGTGCGTAATGAGAAAGCCGCTCATCGCCCAGGAGCGCGGCCAGCGCGGGTACGCAGCGTTCGTCGCCAAGCAGGGCCAGCTTCTTGCACGCCTGACCCTTTTCGTCCAACGATGCGTCGGAGCCGAGCAGTTGGGTCAGCCGCTCGATTTCATCATCCACCGATGGCGTGGGCGGATCAAAGAGCTGTCCTTGGCACAATGTGCCACCAATCAAGAATAAGAAAGACACACTGGCCGCCACGATCACCGCCACGGGCAGCCATCTCTCGGCGGCGGTGGACTTGAATATCGGTTGCACGATCATTGACTCCTCAAAGGTGGTCACCACAAGCTGGATCAAACCGGACCGCCCGAATTCGTTTTCCGAACGGCCACTCGACGCACGCTATATTTGCCACGGGTCACGGATAGCACGGGCACGCAATCGATTCGCCTGATCATCATCGGCGAATGTGTTCGAGGCCGGATCGAACTTCAGTTTTCTGCCCAGCCGCCAGGCGATGGTCGCGGCATGGCAGGCAATGTGGCTTTGCGCGGCCACGGATGCATTGGCCGAGGGCTGAGATCGGGTCCGCACGGCCCGAACAAATTCACGGACATGGTACTTCGGATCCGTGCCCGCCATTTCTTCGATCCGCAAGTTGGCGCGTAACGACGCAGGCGAGACCACGAATTGGCCGCTGTCGCCCGTTTCAATCCAACCCTCATCACCTTCATACCGAACGGCGCATGTACCCAGGCCCAACCATCCGCTGCCCGGCCCGCGCATCACCAACTCCACGCCATTCGCGTACCGTGCCACGGCACCGTCTGCTGTCGGCTCGAACTCAACAGGCGTGGTCGCATCGGCTCCATTGGCCCATTGACATTGATCCACCGTGTGCGATCCCCATTCGACAATTCCGCCACTGTGAAAGTCATAGTGGTCGCGCCAATTGCCCCGGGTGTATTCCGAGTTGTAAGGTCGCCACGGCGCCGGCCCAAGCCACATATCCCAATCCACCACGTCCGGTTCTGGCATGGGCTGCTCGGGCAGCCAAGCCTGGGTCGTTGCAGGATTAAGCGTGTGAGCGTGTAACGATCGCAGTTTGCCGAGCTTTCCGCTGCGCGCGAGTTCGACGGCGAAAATGAAATTCGGGATCGTACGTCGTTGAGTGCCGGCCTGGTAGATACGGCCGTATCTTCGCATGGTATCCGCCAGGGCGATGCTCTCCGCGATCGTCATCGAAAAGGGCTTTTCGCAGTAAATGTCTTTGCCTGCTTTGGCGGCCGTAATCGAAGCCAGTGTATGCCAGCGATCTCCGGTCGCAATCAGCACGGCGTCGATATCAGGGCGAGCCAGCAAATCGCGGAAGTCACGAACCGTCTCACAGCCGTGATCGCCATACGCCTCGTCGACGTCGGCTTTCGTCGCTTCGCGGCGGTCGCGCTGGGTATCACACACTGCCACGACTTGAACATCGCTCTCTTTCAGAAAGCATTGCAGCACCCCCCGGCCGCGCGGACCGGTACCGATCATGCCCATCGTGATCTTCTCGCTTGGCGCAATCGTTGGCACAATCGGTTTTCCCTGCTCCTGAGCAGCAAAGGAGATTACTCCCGGAGCTGACGCCGCAACAGCAGCCCCTTGGACCGTATGAAGCAGGAAACGGCGTCGAGACACGCCGCTAGAAGGTGATGATTTCATTGTGTTCATTCATGGACTCCAAACTAAACGGCAGTTTCCACTCCTGCGGCGAACAGGCTTCATCCCGCCGGCAGCAAGCCGACGTGCCTCTAATCCTATCCTCGCCGAAACGACCTAGCAAGCAACAAGCCAATTGCCGTGCCACAACCCGCGGGGACGGTTAGGATTTCTCCCGTTCCGCGAGGCAACAGGACCGCTCCTTTTCCACC
>JAKEGR010000060.1 GCA_022615465.1 Planctomycetota bacterium
GAGCTTGTTCATGCCCTGGCGGTGATGGTCGCGCCCGTTTGCCACTGGGTGCCGTTGCGTTCGATGTGGCGGTAGAGCGTGTCCCGTTCCATCGGCTCCCGGCCAGCCTCGACAATCACGCGGCGAAGGTTCTCGACGGAGAGAGTTTCCGGCGTCGTGGCACCGGCATCGTGATAGATCAGTTCGTGCCGCACGGTGCCATCGATGTCGTCAGCTCCATAGGATAGGGCCGCTTGGGCCGTGCCGATTCCGAGCGTGATCCAATACGCCTTCACATGCGGCACATTGTCGAGCATCAACCGGCTTACGGCCATCACGCGCAGATCCATCAGACTCGATGGTTTCTTAGTGTGTGAAAGGCCCGTGTTGTCGGGATGGAACGCCAGGGGAATGAACGTCTGAAAGCCGCCCGTTTCGTCTTGCAACTCGCGGAGCCGCAACAAGTGGTCGATGCGGTGGTACGGCTGCTCGATGTGGCCGTAGAGCATGGTGCAGTTGGAGCGGAGGCCAAGCTCGTGGGCGGTGCGATGGACCTCAAACCAACGGCGCGCATCGGCTTTGTGCTCGCAAATCCGATTACGGACTTCCGGATGAAATATCTCGGCCCCGCCGCCGGGCAAGCTGCCCAGGCCGGCCGCGACCAGGTCCTGGAGCACCTCGCGGATACTCTTCTTCGACAGCCGGCAGAACCAATCGATTTCGACCGGCGTCCAAGCCTTCAGGTGTAGCTCGGGATACGCCTTGTGCAGGATGCGGATAATGTTGAGGTGCCAGTCGTAGTCCTTTTGATGGTGCAGGCCGCCGACGATGTGCATTTCGGTGCAGCCGTGCTCGACCGCTTCGGCCCCGCGGGCCAGGATCTGCTCATCGCTCATCACGTAGCCCTTCGCGTCGCGCAGATCGGAGCGAAACGCGCAGAATGTGCAGCGGTAAACGCAGACGTTCGTCGGGTTGAGGTGGGTGTTGATGTTGTAGTAGGCGCGGTTGCCGTTTTTTCGCTCACGGACAAGATTGGCCAGTTCGCCCAATTCGGGCAGCGGGACTTCGGGCCGCTCGAGCACGAGGCCCTCTTCGAGCGAGAGCCGTTCGCCGGCTTCGACCTTGTCGCGGATCGGTTTCAGAATGGGGGATGACGTGCGAAGCATTTGTTTGGCGGCCTCAAGGCCGAATCGAGACCGTTAGGCTTGAATCTCAGCGCGTTCAGTTCCCAGTATCACCCACTACCCACCAGCAGGTCCAGGCTTCCGACGGCAAACAGCCCGAGGCTGATGATGGCATTCACGTTGAAAAACGCGGCATTGACGCGGGACAGGTCGTCCGGCCGCACCAGCAAGTGCTCATAGATCAGCAAAGCACCCGCGGCAGCCACGCCGGCCCAATAGATCCAGCCGAGCGGCGGATACGCTAGCGGCAGGCAGGCGAGCAGCACGATCGTTCCCAGGTGGCAGGCGGCGGCGAGACGCAGGGCGGCGGGAATCCCCAGCCGCACGGGCATACTGTGCAACTCGGCACGGCAGTCAACGTCGTAATCCTGGCAGGCGTAAATGATGTCGAAACCGGCCACCCAGGCCAGCACCGCCCCACCGAGCACCAGCGAGGGGAGCAAGTCGGCCGGGTTGGCCATCACGGTTTCGCCGCGGATGGCGATCCAGGCGGCGATGGGCGAGAGAGCCAGCGCGGTGCCGAGCCAAAAATGGGCTAGTGCCGTAAAGCGTTTCGCATAGCTGTAGCCCGCCAGAAACACGAGGACCGGAATCGCGAGAATCAGCGGCAATCGGTTCGGCAGGAACAGCAGCGTGCTGGCAACGAAGCCAGCGGCACACATTGCGGCAAACAGCGTCACTTGCGCGACGCCGAGAATTCCGGCCGGCAAGTGACGGCCAGCCGTCCGGGGATTGTTGGCGTCCAGCCGGCGATCGGCCAGACGATTCAGTGCCATCGCGAAGCTCCGCGCGGTGACCATGCACAGCAAAATGCCGACGAGATCGCGCCAATCGAACCCCGCCAATCGCCACGCCATCACCGCCGCCAACAGCGCAAACGGCAACGCAAACAGCGTATGGCTGAAGCGGATGAGTTCCAGTAGATTGCGAATGGTCTTCAGCACAACAATTGTCTCACGCACAGCCGCTCCGCGGTGAACTAATTCCCTCCCCAGCGTTTCGTAAGCGTGTGCTCAATGCCGAGTTGGTCGCAGATCCGCGTGACCATGAAATCGACTAAATCGCGAACGGATCGCACGTCGTGATACCATCCGGGCGAGGCGGGCAGCACGATCGCGCCGGCTTCCGTGGCGCGGCGCATGTTATCGATGTGGGGAAGCGAGAGGGGAGTCTCGCGCGGCACAAGAACCAGTTTACGGCGCTCCTTGAGATGGACTTCGGCAGCCCGCTGAATGAGGTTGCCGGCCGCACCCGTGGCGACCGCGCTGAGCGTGGTGCCGCTGCACGGGCAAATGACCATGCCGGCCGTGAGAAACGAGCCACTGGCCATCGGGGCCAAGAAATCATGCCAATGATGATAGTGGATTTCGCCGGGACGGCTCGGGCCGCTGCCCAACTCGTTGCGATCGCTGGTCGAGATCCCGGCCGTGGTTTTCAGCAGCGACATTTTGCTGTCGTGTGGGGCCAGGCCATCGCCCAGCAGCAGGCTGGCGACCTGAAAATTGTCGAGGTCGACGTGCAGATTAAGCTCATGGCGAATCACGTCGCGGCCCGAGGGGCTGATCGACAGATGCACATCGCGGCCCAAGGCGCGCAGCACCTCCAGCAGCCGGACAGCGTAGATCGCGCCGCTGGCACCCGTAATGCCGACACAGATGGGATGGTTCATGGCGTAACTCGCACAAAAACTTTCATAGTAACACGCGGACCAGAATGGCCAATGCCGCCAATGCCGACACGGCCAAGACGGCCGGGCGGATATGAACACGGTCGATGAATTGCGTTGTGTAGCGCGATACCGCGAAGCCGACCACGACACCCGGTAGCAGCAGCAGGCCGAGCAGCAGTTCGGTACGGCCAAATCGCCCGATCCACCAGAGACCGATGAGTGAAACGACCGCGCCGATAGTGAAAATGGCCGACAGCGTGCCGCGGATTCGCGGCCCCTTTTCGTGTTGGTAAACGAGCGCCATGGGTGGCCCGCCCACGGACGAGATCGTGCTGGCGAAGCCAGAGAGGATGCCTGCCGCGATCACATTGCGGGGGGTTGCCGGAATATGCCAGCCGAGGGCGCTAATTAAAACTCCCAATAAGATCAGCAGCGCAAACAGGAGTTCGTAGACGGAGACTGGCAGCGTGCTGACCGCGTACGCGGCTGGCAGCGTCCCCAGGATGCGGCCGATCGTGGCCAGGCCAATATCGCCGACAATCACATCGCGGCGTTCGCGAACCGCCATCAAGGCAACCAGCACCGTCGCGTCAAGCAGCAATGGCCCAGGTACAAACACCGGGTTGACCATCAGCAAAACCGGCGCGGCGACGACGGCCAACCCAAAGCCGATCGATCCTTGCATGACCGATCCGACCGTGGCCAACAACATGGCAATCGCAAGATCGGCAGGGGTAACAGGGAGCGTGGGCACGGAGGGGAGAGGGGCCAGGAAGGAAACCGGAAGTATAGCCCGTGCGACGCCGGTTCGCTATCCCTGGATGCACGCCTTCGATGCCAGGGCTTTCAATCCCGACCTGAGTCGCGGCGATTGGGAGCCGCAGTGGTTCCATAGGTCTGAAACCGATTCCGAACGCCGTGGAAAGACATTCACGCCCCACTCCAGACGGATGCGACGATGCTGAGGAATATGTACAGCACCAACAGCAGCCACCAGCCGAGGACGACGATCTCCGGCGGATCGTAGCCAACCGCCTGGATCACCAAGCCGGCCAGGGCGATGACGCCAAGCATCATCGCGGCCTCGTGCGGCCCGCCCATGAAACTCACGAACCCCAGGATGGCGGCCGCGATGGTCATCGCGATCAGCAATTGGCGCAGCGAAAAGCGAGGGCGGAATTGCCCGTGCTCCGCGGCCCGCACGTCGGATGGATCCGTCTCGTCCGGAACGGGTGGGGCACTTGTCGGCTGAGGAGGATTCGCCGGTCGAGTTCCCTTGACGCGAGCGTAGATTTCCTCGCGGCGCCGGTCGGCTTCGTTGCGGCGTCGTTTCTCCTGCCACTCGACGACCAGGTAGACACCGGCGATCGTCACTAGGATCAGCAGGAGCAACGCGTGCTTCAGCACGCCGAGTTTGAAGAGGGTTAGTGCGACGGAGAGGACGGCCGTGGCAATCAGGAGATGCTTTACCCGGAACCGAAAACGGAAATCGCGGGTCCACTCGCCGAGAAACTCCTCACCGCGACGGTCCTCAAGATCGCGGTAAATTGCGTCGATGTCGATGGCCTGCCGCGATTCAGCGATCACCTCCTCGGCCCGTCGCCGTTCGTTCGCCAGCACTTCGGGGTCGGGCGGTTCGACTTCGTATTCCGCGCTGTCGTCGTCTTCAGCGTCGGACGCGGAGAACTTATCTCGGTCGAGATCGGTCATGGGAAGAGTGACAAAAAGCACGGTTCGAGAACCAATATGTCTCTTGCCGCTGGACCAAACACCACTTACTCCTTCCATTGTGGGCGGCAGGCCGTATAGTGACAAGCTGCGTCTGGAACCCTTAAACACATGGGCTTTGCCGCCGCGGCCAAAATCCTTCAAGTCCTGTGACTCAATTCATCATTACGGCCCTGGGCAGCTATGGCGACGTGCATCCGATGGTCGGCTTGGGGGAATCGCTCATCGCCCGTGGGCACCATGTGAAGATCGTTGCCAATCCGTACTTCGAAGACGTGGTACGCGGTGCGGGCTTGACGCTGTTGCCGGTTGGTACGCGCGAACAGTACATCGAGCTGTCGCAGCACCCCGATCTTTGGCATCCAACCCGCGGGCCGCAATTGGTGCTCGGAATGGTGGCGGGCGAATTGTTGCGTCCGCTGTATGAAATCGTTTCGACCCATTATGTGCCGGGCGAAACTGTCTTCTGTGCCCACGGTTTGGACCTGGCAAGCCGCACGGCCAGTGAGGTGCTCACTGCGCCGTTGGCTGCCGTGCATCTGGCTCCGGGCATGATCTGGAGCTTGGACGATCCGCCGCGGCTGAAAGGAGGCTGGCTCGGGCCGGGCGTGCCTCGTTGGCTTAAGCGACTCCAGTTATGGATCGCGGAGAGCCTGTTCGTGGACCCCCTGTTGTGCAGGCCGCTGAACCAATTGCGGAGCGAGCTGGGGTTGCCTCCGATCCAACGGCTGTTCACTTCTTGGCTCAGCAAAGCCGACGTGGTGTTGTGTTTGTTTCCGGATTGGTTTGGGGTGCCCCAGGCCGATTGGCCGGCGAATACACGGCCGGTGGGCTTTCCCCTGTGGGATTCGCCTGGGTCTGCCTCCTTACCCGAAGTCGTCCGCGAATTCCTGGCGGCAGGCGAGCCTCCCATTGCCTTTTCGCCGGGTTCGGCAAACAAGGAGGCGCATCGATTCTTCGCCGCGGCCGTGGAATCCTGCGGGCGGCTTGGTCGCCGAGGTATTTTGCTGACCAAGTACGACCATCAGTTGCCGGCCAGGCTGCCCGATTCGGTACGCCATTTCGGGTTCGTGCCCTTGAGCCAGTTCTTGCCCCAGACCGCGGCGTTTGTTCACCACGGAGGCATCGGAAGTTGTGCCCAAGGGCTTGCGGCCGGTGTGCCGCAACTGGTGCGCCCGATGTCGTTCGACCAATTCGATAACTCCCGTCGGCTGATTCGGCTGGGTGTTGCGGAGGAATTGTCGGTGAAACGATTTCGCGGCAAGTCGATTGCCGCGGCAGTCGAGCGGTTGCTGACTTCGCCGGCCGTGGCAACGAGATGTTGCGAGTTAGCCAATTGCTGTGATGGCCTCGCATCGCGGGGGGCCGCGTGCGACGCGCTCGAGCAACTGGCTGCCTTGTCGGGTGCGACGCAGCAGCAGCGCTAGCATTGGCGGCATCCACTTTGCGGCCGCCCCCCCTCGGTAGTGAACTTCTTACGCGTTCGTGGCCGAGATAAGTAGGGCATTCTTCGCCGCGACCTACGTATGCCGCCCGATGTCGCGCATCACGACCCACCCACCCTGCCCAGACTGATCATGTTCTGTCCAAGCGGTTGCCTCAGACTGCTAGCGCGCGAACTGAGCGTTTTGGCAGCGTTGCTGTCGGTCGCGGCTTCAGCCAATGCCAACAACGATTGGACGCACGACATTGCCACCGTGCCGCAGACAGCGGCCAGAGAACCGCTCGCCGACTCTGGCACGAAGATCATTTCGCTCACGGATCTGACGGAATACCGCTACGACGAGGAGTCGACCGAAGAACTGCCCTCCGACGTGGTGCCGGGCGACGAGTACCTGCTGTTGGATGCCTGGTCGTGGCAATGGCTGCCCGCGGGCCTCATTTATCACTCGTACATGGCCGGCGCGCATGAGCCGCGGATGGGAATCGTCGCGTTCCACGAGGGCGAGGGCCGCACGCTTTGGGACGCAACCCTGGGCGGCCGAGTGGGCCTGCTGCGGTACGGCGATTGCCGTACGATGGTTCCAGAAGGCTATCAGCTTGATTTCTATGGAGCCGCGGTTGCACGGCTCGACGTCGAGCATCGGCAAGACCTCGATTCGACCGACTACGTCTTCGGCTTCCCGCTGACGTACGGAATCGGCAACACGCAGTTGAAGCTCGGCTATGCGCACCTCAGTTCCCACCTGGGTGATGAGTTGGCGATACGCGAGCCGGGCACGCTCTCCCAACGAATCAACTATGTGCGTGACTCGATCGTGTTCGGAGCGTCCCACTTCCCCTTCCCGATTTGGCGGCTCTATGGCGAAGTGGGTTGGGCATTTCACAACAGCGGCGGTGCCCAGCCGTGGGACAGTCAATTCGGCACAGAGCTTACGCAGCCCGGTGCCACGGGAGAATCCTGCACGCCGTTCTTGGCCGTGAACGGTCGCGTGCGGGAGGAGCACGATTTCGCCGGCGATGTCACGGTGCAAGCAGGCTGGCTGCGACGCGGGGTGAACGGGCAAACGCTGCGGCTGGGTCCCCACTATTACAATGGCAAGTCGAACCAATACCAATTCAATGCCAAGTATGAGGAACAGATTGGCTTAGGTGTGTGGTACGACTTCTAGCCTAACGTGGCCTACGGCCGCAACCAAAATGGTGGGAACGCCGTCCCTGGCGTTCCGGCAGTAACGCAAATCCGGAACGGCACGGAGGCACGTTCCCCACACGGCCTGTCCCCTTTTTCAACGGGCAGTTATCCGAGGCCGCGGAGCAGGTTCCACAGCACGTTCGGGAAAAAGAAAATCGCAATCGTGCCGACGGCAAAAAGCGTCATGGCGCCGTACAGTGCGGGGGCTTCACCGCCAGGAATGGTAGTCACGGAGTCTGCTGGAGGAGCCAGATAGGCGTTCTTGATGAGCCGCAGGTAGTACCATGCGGCGATGGCGGCATTCACGACCAGGCCGACCGCCAAGAGCCACAACGCGAGTGAGCCGCTTTTCCACAATACCAGCAGTAGATTGAATTTGCTCCAGAAACCGGCCGTCGGCGGCAAACCGGTGAGGCCGAACAAGAACACGGCCAACAGCAGGGCGGCCAGGGGATTCAAAACGCTGAGTCCGTCCAGATCGCGCACGGAATGGATCGAGCGGCCTTCCCGCTTGAGCATCAGGAGCACGCCGAACACGCCGATGGTCATCATCGCATAGACCAGCAGGTAGAACAGGATCGCTTGCGCGCCGTTGGGCGATGCCTGGCCGCCGGGCACGGC
>JAKEGR010000360.1 GCA_022615465.1 Planctomycetota bacterium
ACTCTGCCTAGCGGCCACGAAGAGCCGCTCACTCACAAAGATGGACTTAGCTCTCTCCGTCACCTAAAAAAGGCATTGGATGACGCCGCGGCAGCGGGAGATGCCGTGCCGGGGCTTCAGGCTGAATTGGCGAGAGCCAATCGGGAATATCAAGCCGCGAGAGACACTGCAGCTTTCCAGAGACAACTTGGCCGCCTGTGGATCGGCGAGGCGGGGATACCGGCAATCGCGAGACACATTGCAGTTCTCGAGAGACAACTTGCCCTAGCTCAAGCTCTTTCGACTCAATTAGCTGCGATTCAGGACGATTGGCGTGCAATCAATGAGGTTGCCACATACGGTACAGCAATTGCTGGGCTAGGAACGGTCTATGTAAATATTCACAACGATGACGAATCATTTGCCGCCGACGTCCGGTAACTGTTTGCGTTTCCTTGTCGGCCTGCAATGCGTATGGTCGCTAATTCACTGAAGTTTACCACCCAGGGGATTATGCCATGGCTCTCCGCAAAACGAGTCTGTTGCTGGTCGGATTCTGGTTTGTTGTCACGTGTCGGATTGCTAACGGTTGCCGCCAAAGCGGGCTGCGAGTTGGTCGACTTGTCCCTTGAGATTCGCGAGCAACACGTGCGGGCTGGCGCCACGGGCCAGGTCGGCGTAGAAGGCGGGCGCGCCGCCGCGCATGGCCGTGATCGCATCGGCGGATCGTTGCAGTTGAACAAGCTGCGCATGGACGTTCTGCAACTTGCCGGTTGCATGGCGGCTATTGCGCCACAGGCGTGAAACGACCAACGTCAGGCCGAAAATGAGTATGCCCTGGCCGCCCAAAGTGAGGCCCAGGGCCAGGTTCCAAATGTCGGCGCGTTTGGCGGAGAGCGACCAGCCGACCAGGCCCAGACCACCGGCCAGCACCATCGCGCCGGTGACGACGAACAGCCACGCGACAACCTGGCGGCCTTCTCGGCGGCGAGGCATTGCCTCCGTCGCGGACGGCAGTTGCGCAGCAATCGCTTGTAAGTCGGGCGACGTGGCCAGCCGCATATCGTCGAATGATATTTGCGCCGGATCCAAGCGGCGAGTGCCTCTCGAGAGCGAATTCAGTTGTGAAGGGGTCGTTGCACGCACGCGGCCCAATCCACGGCCCACGCGGCGGAGACGCTCCCGCGCCGAGTAATTGTCGGAACTGGGCGGCGAGGTCTTCGGCGCGCCGGCTGCAAGCACCATCGGCTCATCGAGCGCCAAACCGTCGTCGGAGATTTTCGCGCCGTACGCTGGCTTGTTGCTTCCCATCGGCTGCTGGCATTGCGAGCAAACGAAATGGCCATACACGGCATGTCCGACCGCGGGAACATCTTGCTGACAGTTGCTGCACCACATCGCGGGGCGCTCGAATGGAGTTGGATTCCGACACTGCTATCGCGCAGAGATTACGCTCGCTGGCGTCAGGCCGCGTTTCTGAGATCGGCACGCGGCAACGTGAAACTGCAACGATTCAGCAAGGTTTGACGAGAGCCGCATCGCTGAATGGAATGGGTAACCAACAAGAATGACGCCGGCCTCATGCAGGTCGGCGTTGGCGATCTGTTGCGATGGGGCTATTCGGCGGGCGGATTCATTTCGGCGTTCGGCTCGTACCACTCGCCGCGAAGCCAGGCGACGAGCAGATCGAGTTCCTGGGGACTAAGGCGGTTGGCGTCCGGATCATCGCTCTCCGCAAAGGCCGGCATGCGATCGTTTGTCTCCGGGTAGAACCGCTCGTGCTTGGGGTTGCTGATCATTGCCCGCAGCCACGCGCGCGATGCATAGCCAGTCAGATCGGGAGCCTGTCCGAGGTCGCCGTTCTCTTGGAACTTATGGCAATCGATGCAGGCAAACTCGTTGATCATGGCGTCGCGGCCGGCGGCCACACGAGTCTCAAGATCGGGAACCTGCTCACGAATCAATCCGGCCTCGGTGGCCAGGGCGAGCGAAACGTTTTCGATGTTTCTCTTGGTTTCGGCCAGTTCTTTGCCTGCGAGATCCGCCATGCCCGCGCCGAGGGCATCCTTGACCCACGTGGCCATGTCGCCTTCGGCCAGCGCGGTGCCGCCGAAATAATGCGGGCCGCCAACTTGCCGAGGATCCAACACGCCGGCGATCCAGCCGCGAGTGCCGAAGTGCCAGAGGTTCGAGGCCGACGGTTTCTCGGCGGCGATGTTTTGCGACGGATCGTCAGTGCCCTCCGGAGCGGCATGGTCGTGGCAGGCGGCGCAATGCTGACGAAAGAGCTTGGGGCCTTGCGTTTTCGGATCGTTGCGCAACATCGCCAGCGCACCGGTCGGCGGGATGCCCGCTGGTGATCCGGCGAGTGCCACGGCCCGCTCTGCATGGACGCGAGCCGCATCGACACCCGCCAGGTAATGCCGCGAAGCGTCCGAAGTGCCACTGTGATCCTCGCGCCAAGCCAGCAATGTCAGGACGCCCGCCCCGGCCATCAAGGCGACCACCCAGGCGACGTTGAACCGATGCCCCAGTTCCCAACGGCCAACAAGCGGCAACAGAACCAGCGTAAGGAGCACGAGCGCTGGCACGAGGACCGCACCGACCACGGGCGGAAGGGATTCGAGGTACTTGAGCAATTGGAACAGGAATAGAAAATACGTTTCCGGTCGGGCCGACGAATAGCTTTCCGCCGGATCGGCTGGGGCGTCCAAGTGCGCACCGAGTTGGCCGCCAAGCGGCTGCTCGGGACTTGCCGTCGGATAGTGCTGGAACACGAGCACCAGGACGACGATCACCACCGCCAGGCAAGCCACCACGTCGCGCAGCAACTGGTCGGGCCAGAACAGGGCGTCGGGGCCGCGGTAAGGCTCGCGTGCTTTCAGCCCGTGGCGTCGAAAGATCGCGAGATGAAGAACCAGAAACAGCATGAGCAGCCACGGCAAGACACCGGCGTGCAAGGCGAAAAAGCGCGTGAGGGTGTGATGGCCGTAATTGCCGCCGCCGACCACAAGCCGCTGAAGCGGTTCGCCCACGAGCGGCACGAGCGCGATCATGTTCGTTGCCACCTTGGTTGCCCAATAGCCCTTTTGGTCCCACGGCAGCAGGTAGCCGGTCAGCGCCATCGCCAGCACGATTTGCATCAGGATCAGGCCGATCCAATAGTTGATCTCGCGCGGCGCGCGGTAGGCGCCGTCAAGAACGACTTGCAGAAAATGAATGGCCAGTAAGAGGACCATCACATGCGACATGAAGTGATGGACGCCGCGCAGCAGCCAACCGCCGGTCATTTCGTGCTGAATGTAATAGACGCTTTCCCATGCGGTGTGGGAACTGGGGCTGTAGGCCGACCAAAGGACCAGCCCCGTCACCGCTTGCGAGATGAACGCGAATACGAGCGTGCTGCCCAAGACGTATCGCCACCGCGCCCCGCCGGGAATTTGTTCATCCAGCGCGGCGCGCGCCAACGCGCGATAGCCCGTGCGATGATCCAACCAATCCAGGAGGCGACTCATCCGACGGGAATCCTTTCCGCCACACCGGTGCGATAGCGTTGGTACGCGACCCACACTTCCTGTTGGCCGTTCTGAGTAACCACCTTGGCTGGAAGCGGGTCAAGCCCGCGCAGGCTAGGGCCGATAATTTCCCGTCCATCCACGCCGAAGGCGCTCGCGTGACAAGGACACTCAAACCGATTTTCCGCCGCCGCAAAAGTGACCGCGCAGCCGAGGTGTGGGCACTCCGCCGAGAGGGCCAGGATCCGCGGATTGCTTCCTTCGGCGACGTGTCGCAGAAACACCATGCCGACCCGTTGATTGGGCACTCGGGTCCAGGCATCGGTCACATCGGTCGAGAGGACAAACGCCCGCGGCACGCCATCGGCCGGCAGCGCATCGAGTGGGCAGACGCGTACGAAGCCGGCGGCGTTTGCCTCGCCATTCGCGTCGCGTCGTCGCCGTAATGGATCGAATAGCACGCTCCAGCCAGCCGCAAACGGAAACAGCGCGGCGATGCCACCAAGCACGATCGTTGCGAAGCGCGCGAGGAAAGAGCGTCGTTCTTGAGAGGAGGGCCAGCGTGTCCACGAGAGAAATTTCAACATGGCTTTGTCAGCGCCGTTCGTGCAGCTCCAACAACGTCCGCAACTGCTTTGGGAACTGGCCCGGGGTAACGCACGCCGGCGGCCGCGCGATGGCCGCCGCCGCCGAACTGTTCGGCAATCGCGCGAACGTCGCAAGCGGAATGGCTGCGGAGACTTACTTTCGTCTCCCCCGGTCCCAGTTCCAAGAACAGCAACGCAACCTCCACCCCCGCAACGGTCAGCAGGCGGTTAATAACATCTTCCGTATCGGTCGGCTCGGCGCCGGTTTCACGGAGGTCGGCCTGCGTGACGACCGCATACAGCAGCCGGCCGGCGAGGTCCGACTGAATGTTCGTCAAGATACGGCCTTGCAATCGCAACCGCCCCAGGCTGTTCTGCTCGTAAAGCGCGGCGAAAACAGCCGGCGGACTCGCACCGGCCGCCACCAGCCGCGCGGCGGCCAAAAACGTCGCTTCGCTGACTGACGAGAACCGAAACCAGCCGGTGTCGGTGGCAATGGCCGTGAACAGCGGCGCTGCGATCGCTGGCGTCACCTCGACGCCGAGCGCGCCGATCGCTTCCAACACCAGCCGCCCCGTGGCATCGGCGGTCGCGTCCTTGAAAACAGCGGCACTCATGTCATCTTCACTGACATGATGGTCGATCACGGCTTTCCGAGCAGTTGTCTGACGCACGACATCGGCCATCGGGCCGAGTTGGACCCAGGCGCTCGTGTCGACGACGAGGAGCACGTCCGACTTCAATTCCTTGGCGGAAACGTCGCGGCCGAGCACCCGTGCGTCGCGCTGTGGATCGATAAATGCGATGTGCGGCGGGACGGGATCGGCATTGACGATTCGAACCTCCTTGCCGAGCGATCGCAGCGCGAGGGCCAGTGCCAGTTCACTGCCGATCGCATCGCAATCGGGCCGCATGTGGCTGGTAAGAACGAACGATTGGGATGCGTTCACCAACTCGGCAAAGGGTCGCCAGTCAATCGTCATTGGAGAGATAACCGCGGGTTGGGGAAGGGCGTGCCGGGGCGTCCTCATCCCCGGGCGGTAGAGCGGCGATACGCTTCACCTGTTTGATGTCATGATCGACCTGAGCCATCAAGGCCTCGACCGACGCAAAGGGTCGAATGTCTCGCAACCGCGCGAGGAAGTCAACCTCTAACGGTTGGCCATAGAGCGGCTCCTGGTAACCGATCAGGTGAACTTCGATGCGGGCCAGTGCATCGCCAAACGTTGGACTCGGCCCCAAATGGATTGCAGCCGGCCAACTTGTGCCGTGTACCCAGGCCCGGCCCGCGTAGACGCCCTGGGCGGGCAGCAACGTATCGATTGCTCCCAGGTTTGCCGTCGGGAAGCCAAGGGTTGCGCCCCGCCCCGCACCGTGGGTGACCATGCCGCGAATACGATACGGCACCGAAAGGAGGCGGTTGGCCTCATCGACTTGACCCGCGGCGATCAGCCCGCGGATGCGCGAGCTGGAAACGAGCGAGCCTTCGATCTCCAAGGGCGGTACTACGTCGAGCAGGATGCCCGCCGCGGTTGCCAGTTCGCGTAGACGTCGAACATCGCCCTCGCGGTTGTGGCCGAAATAGAAATTCGACCCCTCGACCAGCGCACGGGCGTCGAGCACCCCACGAATAATGCGATCGAAGAACTCCGCCGCCGAGAGCTGCAGCAGCGCTTCATCGGTCGGATAGGCCACGATCCAATCGACGCCATGGGCGGCCAGCAACTCGGCCTTGCGTTCGGTCCAGGTCAGTGGGGGGGGACATTGCTCCGGCCGCAACAGCCGCACCGGATGCGGGTCGAACGTGAAAACGATCGCCGGGCCGGCCGCTTCCTTGGCCCGTTCCAACAGCGTTCGCACAATCTCGACGTGGCCGCGGTGGACGCCGTCGAAGTTGCCGATCGCGACGGCGCCTCTGCGGGTCGCGGTGGGGATGTCAGCCAGATGGCGAATAATATGCATGGAGGACCAATCGACGGTTATGGGTCAACAGCCGACATTCAGGGACTGAAACGCAACAGGCAGATACTCGATCAAATCGCTGGCGATCATCGAAAGCTGCCCAAAATCGGCGACAGCCAGGTCGCCGGCCAGACCATGCACGTGCGCGCCCAGCCGCGCTGCTTCCCACGGCGGCAAGCCCTGGCAGATCAGGCCGGTGATCACGCCGGTGAGCACATCGCCGCTACCGCCCGTGGCCATGCCGGGGTTGCCCGTGTGGTTGATGCTCAGGCGCGACCCGTCGGTCACCACGGTGCGATGGCCCTTCAACACAACCACCACTCCGTCGCGAGCCAATTCCGCGGCCAGTTGTGCGCGTTGCTCGTCGTCGGTCGCGACGTGAAGGGCTTTCTCATGTGACTTGCCAATGAGACGCAAGAATTCGCCGGGGTGGGGCGTCAAGACGCGCGGCCCGCCGGGTTGGTGCAGGATGTCGCGATGTTCGGCCAGGGAGAAGAGCGCATCGGCATCCACGACCATCGGCTGGGTGATCGTCGTGTAAAGCCGCTCGGCAAACCGGCTGATCGCTGCCGATCGTCCCAGTCCCGGTCCCAGCGCCAAGGCCGTGAATCGCCCGGCCAGCGTGCAAATATCCTCGGCGGCCGACTCGGCAATACACCCCTCCGCGTCGGCCAGGGCGTGGGTCATGTAGGATGGTTCGATCGCGGCGACGATCGGTTGCACGCATCTCGGCACGGCAAGCGTGACCAGGCCGGCGCCGCTGCGGAGCGTGGCCTTTCCGGCCAGCGCGATCGCGCCGCTCATGCCGATCGAGCCGCCGATGAGCAGCGCGCGGCCGAAGTCGCCCTTGTGGCTTTCCGGAGGGCGTTCGGCCAGGCGGGGCAAGGGAGTGTCGGTAACATTGCGGAAGGAATTCATCGGCCAGGCTAATGATGGCAACGCGGGGTGACGGTAAAATTGGCGAGGATGCCGACGCTCAGGTTTTCTGCGAATCGCAATGTCGCCGCGTGGCTATCAATCCCGCCAGGTAGCCCCCCCTGAAGCCGGCATCGATATTCACCACCGCAACGTTGCTCGCGCAACTATTGAGCATCGAGAGCAAGGCCGACACTCCGCCAAAGTTCGCGCCGTAACCGACACTTGTCGGCACGGCAATGATCGGACAGGATACATAGCCTCCCACGACACTCGGCAGCGCGCCTTCCATGCCGGCGACAACGACAATCGCGTCGGCATCTTCAAATTCGGCCAGCCGCGCGGGAAGCCGATGGGGTCCGGCAACGCCCACGTCATAGATGACCGATGCGCGGACTCCCATCCAGTCCAGTGTTTCGCGGGCTTCCTCGGCGACCGGGAAGTCGCTCGTGCCGGCGGTGAGAATGGCCACAAAGGCGTTGGTCTGTTGAGAATTCGAATCCGGCTTGACAATGCGAAACGTGCGGGCAGGTTCGTTGTAGCGGGCGGTTGGGAATGTCGCGAGAAGCACGGAAGCAATTTCCGGCGAGATGCGGGTGGCGAAGACGGATTCACCGCGGGAGAGCAACGCGTCGAAAATCTCACGGAGTTGATCGGCCGATTTGCCCTGGCCGTAAACGACCTCGGGAAAGCCGCAGCGGCGGCGGCGATCGAGGTCGAGCGTGGCCGTCGGCAAACAGGCCATCTTCGCGGCTTCGCCCGGATCGCCAGAACGGCCAACGAGCATTTGGCTGGCGCGCTGGGCAAACTCCTCGGGCGTCAGTGCCCCGGCGGCAAGCTGTTGGGCGATCGCAATGAGTGACTGGTGGTCCATCCACCTAGTTTACCGCCTTCCACGGGGGCTAGACAGACGCCTCTCAAGAGCGGAAAGCCCAAGTTCGGCTCAGAAACGCCGGCCAGGTTGCCAGCCCCCTACATTTCCCGCGCCATGTCGAGATACAATTCGTAGCGGGCCTTCATTTCCGTCAGGCTGTCGCCGCCGAATTTGTCGACCAGGGCGCAGGCCACCTCGAACGCGACGACATTCTCGATAATCACGCTGGCCGCCGGCACCGCGCAGATGTCGCTCCGCTCGTAGCTGGCCGCTTCTCTTTCCTTGGTATCGAGGTTGATCGATTCCAACGGGCGGGCCAGCGTGCTGATCGGCTTCTTGGCCGCGCGAATCACCAGCGGCTGGCCGTTGGTCATGCCGGCTTCGAGGCCGCCGGCGTTGTTTGTCGGCCGCACGAAGCCGAGATTCGGCGAATGGCGTTGCGACTCGTCGTATTGAATCGGGTCGTGTACTTGCGAACCTCGCCGGCGGGCCGCTTCGAATCCCAGGCCGATCTCGACGCCCTTGATCGCCTGCACGGCCATCACGGCTTGCGCCAGCCGCCCGTCCAGTTTGCGGTCCCATTGGGCGTGCGTGCCCAGGCCGAAGGGCAGGCCGTCGACGCGGACCTCGACAATGCCGCCTAGCGTGTCGCCGTCCTTACCCGCGGCGTCGATGAGCGCCTTGATCGCATCGTCGCGATCCGGATCGAGTCCGTAGACCGCGCTTTCGTCGCGGATGCGTCGTAGCTCTTGCATCGGGACGTCGACCGGCTCGATCGGCTCGCCGCCCAGCTCGACCACGTAGCCAAATGCGGTGATGCCAAACTCGGCGAGTAGTTGCCTAGCCACCGCGCCGGCGGCCACCCGCACAGCCGTCTCCCGCGCGCTGGCCCGTTCCAGCACGCCGCGAATCGAACCGAGGTATTTCATCGCTCCCGCGAGGTCGCCGTGCCCGGGCCGGGGGCGGGACAGATCTTCCATCCGTTCGAGCTTGGTATCGCGGTTTGGCACCTCGAGGGCGAGCGGGCTGCCCAGCGTGACGCCCTTCCAAACGCCCGCGAGGATGTTGACGGCATCGGTTTCGATTCGTTGCCGGCCGCCGCGGCCGTAGCCGCCTTGTCGTCGCCGCAACTCGACATTGATCGGCTCGGGATCGATCGTGACGCCGGCCGGAAAGCCGTCAATCAAGGCCAACAGCGTTTTGCCGTGCGATTCGCCAGCAGTCCAGTAGCGGAGCATATGAGGATACGACGCAGCGGAAGAAGACTTGAGTTTCGTTGCCCACTACATATTCTAGCTTGTTGCCGTATGCGCCGCATCGGGCAATCGTTACTCGCATGCAACTAGTTTTCCAGACCGAATCTACGGCCCTCCCCTCCAACTACATGGCATCCCATATTATGCTAAGCCAATGCGGTAGTCTCCACTTTCGGACAGTGGCGGGGTGCGGGCTGTCCTACTTCCACGGAAACTGTTCGCCCGTGATTCGTTCGCAGGCCTCGATGTACTTGGCCCGTGTTTTGGCCACCACGTCGGCCGGCAGTTCGGGCGGCGGGCTGTTCCTGTCCCAGCCGCTTGCGATGAGCCAATCACGCACGAATTGCTTATCGAACGAAGGCTGGCCGCCGCCCGGCTCG
>JAKEGR010000361.1 GCA_022615465.1 Planctomycetota bacterium
AACAAGTCAGATTTACCCATGAAACAAGAGATGTTGATTAATGTCGCGCAGGCGGAAGAATGCCGCATCGCGATCGTTGAGGATGGTGTCCTGGAAGAACTGTACCTGGAGCGCTCGAGCCAGGACAATTTTGTCGGCAATATCTACAAGGGCCGGATCGTCAATCTGGAACCGAGCATCCAGGCGGCGTTCGTCGATTTTGGCGTGGGCCGCAACGGCTTCCTGCACATCAGCGATGTCGAGTCGCAGTACTTCCGTCAAGGCGGCTACGATCCCAACCAGCCGATCCAGCCGGACGGCAGGCAACGACGGGATGAGGAGGAAGAGCCGGAGGAATCGGATCGCGGCAGTTCGCGTACACCTGAACGCGGCCGCACGGGTCGAGGCACGAGAACGGCACGCCACCGCATCGGCGTGCGGCCGCGCGTGAAGCCGCCCATTCAAGAAATTTTTCAGCGCGGCGATGAAGTGCTGGTGCAGGTGATCAAGGAGGGCATCGGCACCAAGGGGCCAACGCTCTCGACGTATATCAGCATCCCAGGCAGGTACGTCGTCTTGATGCCCGCCCTGGGCCGGATCGGTGTGTCGCGAAAGATCGAAAGCGACGACGATCGCCGGCGGCTGCGCGACATTTTGCGGGAATTGAATCCGCCGAAAGGGGTCGGCTTTATTGTCCGCACGGCCGGCACGGATCGAACCAAGAAGGAGCTGTCTCGCGACCTGGCCTATCTGTTGCGGCTATGGAAGGTGATTGTCCGCCGCATCAAGAAGGCAACCGCGCCGGTCGACATCTATGAAGAGAGCGACATGATCATCCGCACGATCCGCGACATATTTACGGGCGACGTCGACACGATTTGGATCGACGAGCCGAAGGCCTACGAACGGGCGAAGGAATTCCTGCACATGGTGATGCCGCGGTATGTGAATCGTTTGCAGCTCTACGAGGGTCGCGAGCCACTTTTCCAGAAGTACAATCTCGACGAGGAAATCGCTCGGATCAGCCTGCGTCGAGTGCCGCTCAAGGGCGGCGGATCGCTGGTGATCGATCAGACGGAGGCGTTGGTGGCCATCGATGTCAATAGCGGCAGTTTTCGGACGGACGGCTCTGCCGAGGAGTCGGCCCATCAACTCAATCAAATTGCCGCCAAGGAAATCGCTCGTCAGTTGCGACTCCGCGACCTGGGTGGCGTGGTGGTGAACGACTTCATCGACATGCGCAAGGACAAGCATCGCCGCGGCGTGGAGCGGACGCTGCGCGATGCCGTGAAACGCGACCGGGCGCGGACCAAGATACTCCGGACAAGTCCGTTCGGACTGATTGAGATGACGCGGCAGCGGATCCGCCCGAGCATCAAGCGGAGCGTGTACAAGGAGTGCCCATCGTGCAGTGGGACAGGCCAGGTGAAATCGGCGGAAAGCATGGGTCTTGAGGCGGTGCGGAAGGTGATCGCCCGTAGCCATCCGCCGCAGGTGAGCCGGGTGGTGGTTGCCGTGGAAGAAGAGGTGGCGAGCTACCTGAACAACAAGAAACGCCGCGACCTGGTTCAGATCGAACAAGAAAACAACGTCGAATTGCAGATCGTCAGCAGTGAGGGCTTGTCGCCGGAGTACCTCAAAATCGACTGCTTCGATGCGAACGGTCGGGAGGTAAAGTTCCCGGATTAACTCTTGTTGTTTTGGGTACACGTTCGCGGCAGCCGTAAATGGACTTACCTGGCAAACCGGGGTCCAGTGAAAGAGGAGCGGCAACAGAACTAGTGATCAGTCCATGATGAGTACTCAGCAGATTACGCCACTGCCCGTTTGCAAGGCGATTCTCTTGTGCGATCGAAACATGGAAAGCGATGCCTGCAAGCTCAGCTTAAATGGCTTATTCAGCAGGGATGTATCGTCCGCGCTTCCGTTCTGGATCCGGCCGGCGCGAATCGAAAGATTCGACCGCTCACCGACCAGGCGTAAGAATCCCCGGAAAACTGCCGCATTGGCCAATTTTGCGGTCCAACAGCGGTCGACGGCCCGCCCAATGGTCGATAAACTGAAGAATTCCAAAAACAAGTCAGCGAACCCGTTTTCTCAGTGAGTGCTCGCGCCATGTATGCAATCATCAACGACGGCAGCCGCCAGTATCGAGTCGAAGAAGGTCAGGAGTTGGTGGTCGATTACCGCGATCTTCCGGTCGGTGAGAAGTTGACGTTCGAAAAAGTCCTGGCGGTCGGCGGCGATGGTGAGGTCAAGCTGGGGCAGCCGGTGGTGAAGGGTGCAAGCGTCACGGCCGAAGTCCTTGGCCCGGAGAAAGGCGAGAAGCTGGTCGTGCAAAAGCTCCGCCGCCGCAAGAACATGCGCCGCAAGACGGGCTGCCGGCAAGTATTCACCCGTGTGCGGATTGCCAATATCACGGCCTGAGTTGGCTTGGGTCGGCCGCGCGCGACGGTCGCCTTTCTCGCGTGCCTGGAGAGTTGTGTCGTCGAGGCAACACTCACAGGCGTTGCACCGTTGTCGGATCGTCACGCCAGACGCGACCGCATCGGCCCTGTGCCGCTGTGCGAGGGCATGAAGGGGGGCTACTGGTCGGAATTGGCGTCGATCAACAGTGCGGTCACTGGAACGCCCGTGTCGATTCTGAGCGGCGTTTTGTTTACGTACCCATCCCTTGAGAAACGAGCTGCCGTAATGAACTCGAATCCTATCTTCCTCATCACGGGCTTGGTTCTCGCCGAGATCATTCTTCCACTCTCCAAGATAAACGCGCAACCTGCGTCCAAAGCCAACCCGCTTGCGTTCGTTGACGCCGGCGCGAATGGATTCACATTCAATACTGGCGTGCTGCGGGGCAAGCTGCGCGCGGATGGCAAATCGACGGGACTTTCCTCAGTGGAGCACATCGCCACCGGCACGAAGCTGGATCGCAGCATGGGGCTGTTCGGTCACTACCGCGTGTTCACGGCGAACAATCGCTACGGCACAGGCGTGTGGGATTGGCCGGGCGACGCGGAGTTGCGAGCCGACGGCAGTGTCGAGGCGCGCTGGCCGGCGACCGACGAGCGCCCGTTTGAATTGCGCGCCACCTACCGCTGGGCGGCGCCGAACGCGCTGAATGTCGTCACGACTGTGCAAGCGAAAACAGATCTCGTGAACTTCGAATCGTTCCTTGCGTCCTACTTCGCCGAGACGTTTACCAACTCGCTCGCTCACGTGGCGGAGTTGCCGGGCCGTCCGTGCGTGGCGGGCTTCCTCGCGGCCGAGCCGTCGTTCGGCACGTGGCTGGTGTTTCCGCGCGACGACGCGGCCATGGCGATCTTTCGCGACGGTCGCTGGACCATCGCGCCCAGCCCGGTCGAGTGGGTGAAGATGCCGCGCCTCGCCAAGCCGCTGGGCATCCGCCGCGATCCAGCCACCGGCCTGACTGCCGTGTTGATGTCACCGCCGACGGACGCCTTCGCCATTTGCACACCTCAGCAAAACGAAGGTCATTACTCGATGTATCTCTCGCTGTTTGGTCGCGATCTGAAGGCTGGCGAAAGCGTCCACGCCCGCGCGCGATTGCTGATCGCGGAGAAACTACCGGACGCCGGGGCGGTGGAGGCTTACGAAAGTTACCTGAAGGGACTTTGTCGCCAATGAGCGGCAGGACGGGAAGGTGAAGGTGTCAAGTAGCGCGCACGTCGGGCGTCGATCGGTTGGATTGAAGCCTGTTCTTCCGACTTCGGCAGAGGATTCCATCACCCGCTCGTCAGT
>JAKEGR010000362.1 GCA_022615465.1 Planctomycetota bacterium
AGGGGCCCCGCAGCGTGCAGTCTACATGGCTTTTCCTGCTTGTCAAGCGTTTCGCAAGGGATCGACAAAAAAAGTCGGAAGATAATTCGGACTGATTCGGCCGTTGCTCTCGCCGGGCTGCGCTATAGATCGGCCAGTCGCAACTTCGGTAATTCGTCGGCCAGCAACGGCAGAAAATGATCGACGTAACCATTTGCCGACAAAGCGATTAAGTGAATCCCCTCGCCCTTTGGAAGTGGGTTGGGGCCGCCGCGTGAATCACCCTCACCCCAGCCCTCTCCCAGGGGGAGAGGGAGTAGAGTGGGAGCAACCAGTGGGAGAGGGAGTAGAGTGGGAGCAACCAGCGGGAGAGGGAGCACTGAGTTGCTACCCAAAAAGTTCTTGGTGGCTTCTATTGGCGGCGGCGTGGATTTGATCAGTACGAGTTCCTCGGCCCCCAAAACGACGGCCAGCCGGGCCGCGATCGAATCGCTCGTCACCGCCCAGCTTGCCGGAAGCTTCTGGCCAAGGCTCTTGGGCTCAATCTCCCGCATGAACCGCCACGGACGCAGGATAGTAACGCCCGGATTCGCGGTACGCTGAAGCAACTCCGTGTAATCATCGACGATCGGCAGTTCTGGCAGCATTGCACCCATGATGCGGGCAGTCGCGTCCAACAACTCGATAGCAATCCAATGAGCCGCTTCGTCGCCCAACGGCGTACGGGCATCGATCTCTCGCACGGCATCAACCAGTCTGCCGCCTCCGGCGATGAGCACATAATGAACTTCCGGATGGGAAGCTACTTCCGTGTCTAACCATGCCCGCAGCCGCTCAGGAAGGTTTGGCGACGCCAGCAGGCTGCCACCAAGTTTTGCGATGCAAATCGGTCGCGTTTCCATGGGGCTTACTTGCTCCGATCACTCTCGCGCGCCATTCTCCCGCGCGAGCACGGCCAACGCATGCGCCGGCCCACACACACTCACCTGTTCGCCAAGCTGCTCTGCAAGTGAAACGACGCGACAACCGAGAAACATATCCGCCACGATCCCACGCGCTAAGAACTCGCCTTGGCCGGAAAGAATAAAACCGCTCAGGCGATCTCGCAAATCGCCGATTACTCGGGACAGCGAGTCCTTCAAGATCGCACGCTGCTGTTCTCGGACGTGCCTGGCCGCCATGACCACGTCGTCGTTGCTGAACTCCGTCGCATCGGCGCAAATCATTCTTGCCAGACGGGAGTGGGCAAATTCACGAATCAAGGGCCGACCATCGGCCGTCCATGCGGCCTCTGGTTGCTCGACCATATCTCCCAGGATGACGTAGGCATCGGCGGTCGTCGCAAAAAGTTCCGCGGCTACCTGGCACATCCGGCCGCGCCACGGCAAGCAACGGGTCACGGCACAAATGGGAGTTCGCCCTACCCCCGTGTAAACCAGCTCTCCGTCGCAGAGCCTTTCGGAATCGATAACGCACTTCGATCGCGGCTGACCATCCACAAGCGGCACGATGTCCGTCGTCGTCGAGCCGACGTCCATCAAGACGCCGGATCGGCCTTCCAGAAATCGCCCCGCAAAAGCGGCCAGTGCATGCCAATTGCTGGCAGCGGCAAGACGTGGCATTTCGCGGGCCGCAACGACCGGCGCAAATCGTCCGTTGACAAGATAAACCCAAATGATCCGGCCCGCCGCAACATGCTCAACGGCTGCAAGAATATGACGCACACCCTCCGCTTTCGTTCGGAAGCAATCGCACAATTCACCCGTCATGGTAACGGCAAGGCAATCGGCGGCCGGTGCGCTATGAACAAGCGTCGCCAAGGCGTCGGCCAGACCGGCCGGCTCACGCCACAGCGCAAAGGGAACGCTGCGTGCCCAGCCAAGCCCGTCGGCCGCCTTCAGGTTTGCGCCGCCAATGTCGAGGCCCAGCCAACTCATCGGACGAAACTCACGTTCCCTTCGGTGTCGAATTCCAACGGCCGGCCGTTGAAGGAAACGCCCTGCTCCGCGCCCCGGACAACCTGACACATGATTTCGGCCAGGTTTTCCGCCAGCGCGGCACGCAGGCCAACATAGGAGGTCGTCAACCGCGGGTTGACTTCGATGACGGCATCTTCGCCGCCATGCGGGTCGCGGCCGAGCACCAGGTCGATGCCGATATATCCGGTCGCGGGCGGCAACGCGGCCAGTGTGCGTATGGCCAGCGTGGCGGCCCGCTCCGCCAGGCCAGTCGCCAACGGCAGCGAACCGCCCAGGTAACGCAACCGGCCGTCGTCCGAAATCCGCTGCCGACAGGCGGGAAGGACGACCCGACAGGTAGAATTACAGAGCACGGCAACACTGGCCGCCATGCCAGGGACATACTGTTCCAGCCGGCGGGGCCAGGCATAGGCTGGCACCGCGTGGGGACCGTTGAGCAAATAAATATCCTGCGAGCCAGCGCCGTCGACGGGCTTGATGACCGCCGGATAGGCGAAGTCGCTCGGCAGTGGTTCGTCCGATTCCAATACGATGCCGCGTGGCGTCGGCACACCGGCCACCTCCAGCGTTTCGCACGTCTGCTGCTTGTTGGCGGCGATGCCAATGAACTCGGGCGATGGACTGAAAAGCGTTCCACCGGCGGCGACAGCATTTCTGGCCGCTTTCAGCAGAATGCCGTCGAATTCCGGAGCAATCACAATGGTTGCATCGGCTATTGCCGCGAGGCGTTCGAACTCGTCATGGTGCGCCGCCGAACTGATGATGTCTACGATTTCGCAGCCAGGCAGCGAGAACTGCAACACGCGCGGATCGCGC
>JAKEGR010000363.1 GCA_022615465.1 Planctomycetota bacterium
AAACTCGTACCACGCAGTGAGCCTGTTCCCTTGGGGCGGCTGGACAAATGGGCAATCCCACGGCTACGCTAGAAAGAGAACTTCATTCCGTCATGAAACTCGAAGCGTCCCATCTCGATGAGGCAGAACGACCGCGGGCCGCAGCGATGAAGTTCGCCTATCCCAGCGGTTCGCGCCCGCTCGCCGGCTACACGGTGAAACGCGGCGTGGGGAGCGGCGGCTTCGGCGAGGTCTATTTTGCCACCAGCGATGCGGGCAAAGAAGTCGCGCTCAAGCTGATTCGCCGCAATCTCGATGTTGAACTCCGCGGCGTTACGCAGTGCCTCAACCTGAAACACCCCAATCTGATCGGCGTGTTCGATATCCGCACCGACGAGATGGGCGATCAGTGGGTGATCATGGAGTATGTCTCGGGCGAATCGCTCGACGAGGCGATCGATCGCCATCCCAACGGCATGCCGCTGGAGCAGGTGCTGTGGTGGCTGCGCGGAGTGTGCGCGGGCGTCGCGTACCTGCACGACCACGGCATCGTGCATCGCGATCTGAAGCCCGGCAACATCTTCCGCGACGAAGACACGGTGAAGATCGGCGACTACGGCCTGGCGAAATTCATCTCGTGCAGCCGACGCAGCGGCCAGACGGAAAGCGTCGGCACGGTCCACTACATGGCGCCGGAGATCGCCAACGGCCGCTACGGCCGCGAGATCGATACTTATGCCTTGGGCATCATTCTGTTCGAGATGCTCACGGGCCGCGTGCCGTTCGAGGGCGAAAGCGTGGGCGAGGTGTTGATGAAACATCTCACGGCCGAGCCGGACTTGAGCGCGCTCTTGGAGCCGTATCGCGACATCGTACGCCGCGCCCTGACAAAGGATCCGGCCGAGCGGCTCAAGGGCGTGGGCGAAATGCTATCGCGATTGCCCGGCGGTGACGACGCCTCCAGCACACCGCCGCTCGCGTCTGCCTTCTCGCCGGGCGCCGCCAAGCCCTGGGCGCCATCGAATACCGACGACGATGTCACGATCGAGGAGCCAATTTGGAAAGCGGTTCGCGAGGGGGCCGCGAAGTTGCGCGCTCGCTGGCATGGCGAGGAAGTCGAGCGTCTACATCCCGTGGCCAAAGCGCTTGTGATTCTGGCCGTGGTCTGGGCCTCCTTATCGCTTTCTGGCATTGTCATCGGGATCGCTTTCCCGCTGGCCATGTGTTACGGGATATACTACTTGATCTGGATCACGATGATCCGGCCGGGTATGCGCAAACAGGCGCTCGTGGACCGACACTCCGCTGCTGCCGCTTTCGTGGCCGGAACGGCCGATGATCCACGTGCCTCCAGGGAAGTCGCCTGGCAGCGGTCGAACGACGCGGATCCGGCGGCTAGCCCTGCCGAGCGGTATGCAAGAGCAGCCCGCAAACGCCGTTCACGGTCCAACTGGCGCGACCGGGCCAATCTGGAATTGGCCGCAAAGCCAGCCCGTGAAAAGCTCTCCGAACTGTTAGGCTCGATGCTGATGGCGGCAATGTGCGCGTCGGTTGCCGCGCTCGTCGCGCCGCTGCTCTTCAGCAATCAGCCGGTATCGGAACGGATTGCCGCCCATTTGTGGCTGGCCGCGGTGGGCACCTTGGGGAGTTGGGCGATCTTGATCCCAACCAAGTTCGCTGAAGGCAAAATGGAAGACCATGTGCCGATGCGGATCACCATGCTCGCGCTCGGCGCGCTGGTCGGTATGGCCGGCTGGTTTCTCGGCGATGCGTTGCTCTTGCAGACCCAGAATTGGGGTGATCCGATAAGTGTCGACCGGGGATTGCTGTCTGACGAAATGCTTAAATGGGCGCGGCCGATCCCCGGAGCGAACCCCAGTTTGGCCGTTTATGTGGCCTATTTTGCGTTCTTGTTCTTGCTGTTGCGGTGGTGGCGGAACGCGGAATACACGCGGAACACCAGGCTGAGTATGTGGTCCGTGGTGGTCTGCATCTTCTGGGCCTGGTTGCTGCAATTCTTCTGGTGGTTTCCGCAACCGACCGGCATGATGGCCGCGGGCGTGATCGCCTTCTCGACACAACTTGCCAGCCCCTGGCTGCCCCCCAGCCGGCGGCGGACGCTGAGCGGCGAAATGGAACAACCGACGGTGTAAACGATGCAACTTCAACCTGCTAATTGGGTGCTAGTACTGAACGGAATGCTCGTTCTTTGCGGCTTGGCGGCACTCATCGCCTTCGCCGTGGTCAAGAACCGACCTTGGGTTGCCGTGGCCCAGGAACGCGCCCGACCCGGCGAGCGCATCGACTTCGCCGTGGTCAAGAACCGGCCCTGGGTTGCCGTGTTCACCGTGTCATTGGTTCTGTTTATCCTGTCCGTGGCAAGCGTACTGTTTTCATTGGTCATGGTTCAGCATCAGGTCACGGTCATTCCAGGTGAAATGAGCTTGGCAGTACTCGAGGATCGGCTCACCGCCCCGCGTATTCCGCTCGGCCCACCCGACGCGCCTGCCCCACCGGGGAAGCCAGGTGACGAGCCGGCTCCCAATCAGCAAGAGAAGGTTGCGGCCGCCGACGCGGCGAAGGAGCTTTCGGCTGCTCGGGCTTTGATCGCCCAGACCGTCCAGGCGATCAACCTGGCGATTGATGAGTACAAGCGTATCACGACGGCCGGCGCGCCGCCCAAGATAACTGTTGCGCCCCCTGCCGCCGCGCTGGAAGCGCCACCAGTAGCT
>JAKEGR010000364.1 GCA_022615465.1 Planctomycetota bacterium
GACGATTACGACCGATACGTCGCCGCGGCGAAACACGACCGCCCGGGCAGCCAGGTCGCCCTGCTTTTCATGAGCGGGTGCCGGCGGACCGAACCCACCCGTAACCGGCAATAATGGGTCGGGGGTAATGATCCGCATCCCCGCTCCGACCTGCAGATCGCCTGCAGCAGCCGAACCCGCCAAGAAGGCCCACCCAATCACACATGCCAGCACAGCACGTTGCATCATCGGATTCTCCTTTCACCAAGCGGTCGTCATGCCCGCCATAACGACCACGGTCTCGGTTCATTGCACCCATAGTGCCCGCAATACCCGCTCACGTGTGCGCGGAAATTCGCGGCGGCGCGGCGTGCTGCTACTTGGCGGCTGATGTCTTGGTGACGTCGGTTTCGTACGGTATTTCCGCCGGGTCCATCCCTTCATGCGGCAGCGTATCGGGAAGCACACGGACGGCAGTGGAAACGATGAATGGGAACATGCCGCCAGAATTGTACGCCAACTCAACAAAAGCAGCCGTCCAACCCTTTTCGGGGGTTGTTGGGCGAGCAATCCAGGAACCGTCTGCCTCGGGCTTCAGTTCCGTCGGCTGATACGCTTTGCCAATGGTCGCCAGTCGGAAGTCGCGGGCATTGGGATTGTTGGCTTGCCACAAAGTCGCCCGTATGGGTTGAACATCGGTCTTGATGTGGATGGACCCATCCTCTTCAAAGGTCCAGGTCATTTGAGGGCGTGGTTTGCCGGCAACAATCATCTGGTAGAAGGCAACCAAGCTCGTTATCGCATCGAGATTACTATCCACGCCGTGGTCGGTGTTGGGTACATACCGCAGGTGTTTTTCCCCTTTCAGGTCGTCGAAGTAGAATTGCGACGAATCAGGACAGAAGAATTGGTCGCCGCTACCGTTAATAATGTACTTTGGCATCGTTAGCCGGTCACGGTAGTAGTACGGATCCGCGATGTGGTATATTTCCTTCATTCGCGGGTGGTCTGGGCGTTGTAGAATCTGGTGCTGATAGTAGTTGCCGACGGCTTTTGCCCAAAAGCCATAGACGTCCGCGTGGTGCTTCATGGAAGGTTCCACGTTCACCACATCGATGACAATGGGGGCGATTGCCTCAATACGGGGATCGGTGGCACCGACCATCCATGTGGTCCAGCCGCGTTTGGAGGCACCAGCCACAACGAATTTTTCAATCTTCGCGCCCTCCTTCTCCGACCACTCCTGAAGACAGTCCATCGCCCGAACCACGCTCTTCACCATTGGCAGCCGCGGCAGCCAGGTTGGATCGCCGGTTTCGAGATACTTGTTCCAGCCGTAGGCGATCAGATCGTCTTCCTTGCGCGGTACGCCGTCGCCGCGAAATTCCAGCGGCTGGTTGGGGATCATCTTTAGTTCGGCGACGATGCTGCCCGTGGCCTGTGCGATTTGGGAAACTACGGCATTAGCGCCGTTGGGTGCGGAACCACCGTTCCCGCCGCCAGCGATGATCAGGAATGCCTTGTCTGTCTTGAGGACTTCCGGTTTTACGACGACCAGCCAATGCTCCCACACGGGGCGGTCGACGTCCGCTTTGTCGCGCCATGTCTGAGAGGTCAGCCGAATGACGAACGTTTTCGACGGGTTGCCTTCGGTGGCATTGACCACCTCCCATTTATAGGTGGCGTCAGGTTTCTGGATGTACTCATCGAGTGCCGTCTTGTCAGTTGCGCTCAGTGCCTTGGCGGTTGCCGTGGTGTTCGGTTCCTTGGCAATTGCCAGCGAACCCGTGACGACTAACAGCAACGCGGACAGGAGGATCGCGGAGCATTTCATCAGTTGTTTCCTTTTTTCTCGTTGGAAGAATTGCCGAATCGCCCCACAAGTGCAGCGACCAGACCAACGCCCAGCACCACAGCCGTGCCGATTACTAGGGTCAGCAGGCTGTTGAACGGGCTGCGGGCCCAAACTGGTAGTGTGGTCCATGATGGCGAGAAGGTCAACCAGCAAATTGTGATGATTCCCACGGTGACGCCCGCCATCGCGGAACGGCTGCCGGCTCGCCGGCTCATCAGACCCAGCAGGAACAGCCCCAGTATCCCGCCGCTGAGGATGCCCACCAACCTCCAGTACACGTCGAGCGTCGTTCGGCCGTGCAGCAGCAGAAGCATGGTCAGCGCGCCGAGCGTGCTTACCAGGCCGATGCCCAACGTTGCCAGGCGCAGCACCCACACCGACTCCCGCTCACTGGCTTGCGGCTTCACGTATCGCTTGTAGACGTCGCACAGAAACAAAGTCGCGCAGTAGTTCAGATTGGCGTCCATCGAGGCCGCACAGATCGCGGCAATTACCAATCCCGTTAGCCCGACAGGCAACTCGGTGTTGATGAAATGCGGGAACACGGCATCCGGCGTCAGCTTCAACGCGGTGGGCAGCCGCTCCGGAAGAACCTGATAGAAGGCGAACAGACCCGTGCCGATGAAGAAAAATGCCGCGGAGACCGGGATGAAAAAAAGCGTTGCCAGCCAGACGCTCCAACCGGCGTCGCGATCGGTGCGGGCGGTGAAGTAGCGCTGCACGTAGCTCTGATCAATGCCGAAGTTCTGGAGGTGCGTCACAAATCCATAGAACAGCACGACCCAAAATGTCGAATCCGAAACACTGGCGCCGAAACTGCCCAGGCTGAATTTGTTCTCGCTGTTGGCAATCTGCACGATCTGACTCACGCCGCCCGGCATGCGTACCAGCAGCGTCACCAGGCACGCGATGGTGCCGGCCAACAGCATGAGCGATTGCACGACTCCCACCCAGACCATTCCTTCCGTGCCGCCCAGGAACGGATAGATGGTCACCAGCAGTCCGGCCAACACGATGATCACCCACACCTCTCCACCGACCATCGGGTGAAGGGCCAACGCCAAGAGATACAGAATGGCCGCCAGGCGGGCCACTTGCACCAGAAGAAAGCACACGACCGCGTAGCTCCGCGCCCATGGACCGAACCGATGTTCGAGATGCTCGTATGCCGATACTTCGCCCGAGTGCCGAAACCAAGGAACGAACCACCGCACCGCAATCAGCGCGGTCAGCGGCATCGCGAAAGCAAAGACAAAAAAGTTCCAATTGGCGGCAAAGGCCTTGCCTGGATTGGCCAGAAAGCTGATCGAACTGACATACGAACCAAAAATAGACAAGCCTACCGCCCAGCCGGGCAACGACCTCCCTGCCGTAATGAACCGCTCACTCGATCTGCTCCGCCGAAAGAACCAGCATCCCAAGGCGAGCACGGCCACGTTGTAGCCGATGACGATACCGACATCGATGTAAGTAAGCTGGTGCATGGGAAAACAACGGATCGCCTATTCGTAGCCGTGCTCATTCGCGGGGAAGGTGCCATCGCGGACTTCGTCGCGGTATTTCGTCACTGCGCGGGTGATTTCGCCTTTGAGGTCCGCATATTGCTTGACAAATCGTGGTACGTGGCCGGTGGTGATGCCCAACAGGTCGGTAATCACGAGCACCTGGCCGTCGCAGTCGGCGCCGGCCCCGATGCCAATCGTGGGAATCGCGATTTTGCTGGTAATCGTTTTCGCAATGCGGCGCGGGATACACTCGAGCACCAGAGCAAACGCGCCGGCCTGCTCGGCCGCGCGGGCGTCGGCCAGGAGCTGCTTGGCGTCTCGTTGCACATGGTAGCCGCCGAACTGATGTACGCTCTGCGGCCGCAGGCCGCAATGCGCCATGACCGGAATGCCCGCTCCGACGAGCGCCGCGATCGTCTCGGCCTGCTCGACACCGCCTTCCAGCTTCACCGCCTGGCTACGCGTTTCCTTCAAGATGCGGCCGGCGTTTTCGATCGCCTTGTGTGTGCCGAGGTGAAAACTCGGAAACGGCATGTCGACGACCACCAACGCATGCTCGACCGCCCGGCCAACCATCTTGGCATGATAGATCATCTCATCGAGCGTCACCGGCAGCGTGCTGTCATGCCCTTGAACCACCATCGACAAGCTGTCGCCGACTAGAATGCCCTCGACGCCGGTAGAATCGACAAACTGGGCCATCGCGAAATCGTACGCAGTGACCATCGAAATCTTGAGGCCGGCGGCTTTGAATCCGGTGAACTCCGGCACGGTGATTCGCATTGTTCGCATGACAGGAATTGGAAGGGCGGACTTGGCCGACTTGGGATTCACTGGATTTCCCAGAACCCATTGTGAC
>JAKEGR010000365.1 GCA_022615465.1 Planctomycetota bacterium
AATGGACGTCCTTCGACTTCGTTTGGAATCTCAAAACTCCGTTCTTTTCGGACAAGCGGGTTCGTCAGGCCATGTCATGGGCGGTCGACTACCAGGAATTGCTGAATACGATCTGCAACGGTTTGTATCAGCCGTGCCGGGGCACGTTTCATCCCACGTCATGGATGTTTCCAAAAGACGGACCGGAGCCGTATCATCAAGATTTGGATCGAGCCGAGGAGTTGCTCGAAGAGGCCGGCTGGACCGACAGCGACGGCGACGGCATCCGCGACAAAGAGATTGACGGCCGGCTCGTGCCATTCAAGTTCACGCTGTTGACCTATCAGACCGAGACGGGCATTCAGACGGCAACGCTCATGAAAGAGTGTCTGGATCAACTCGGAATCATCTGCAATGTGAAGCCAACCGAGTTCACGGTCCTGGTGGACAGCCAGCAGAAACACCGATTCGAGGCGGCGATGGGCGGGTGGGGCGCGGGGACCGACCCGGACTCGACCGCGAATGTCTATGTCACCAACGAAGGACGCAACTACGGCAATTACTCGAACCAGCGCGTGGACGAACTGTTTATCCAGGGTCGCCAGGAACTCGATCTCGAGAAGCGGGCTGCCATTTATGGAGAGATTCACAAGCTATTGTGGGAGGATCAACCCTACACGTGGCTGTTTTACCGAAATGGGTTTTATGCCTTCAGCAAAAAGCTGCGAGGTTATAACTTTGCGCCGACCGGGCCGTTTTTTTTCGATCCGGGAATCTACAGCATCTACAAACCCAGCGAGGCGTTGTAGCAGTCGCGGCCCGTTCCGTTAGCTCCCATCCTACCGATCGCTTCGCCCGTCAGCTCCTTCTCGTTCCGGCACATTGCCTCATGTTCCATTATCTAGCCCGCCGCGTCTTGTTAGGATTGCTGACGCTGCTGTTGATTACGTTCGTGGTCTACGCGCTGATCCGTCACATGCCGGGCACGCCGCTGACGACCGATCAGTCGATGATGGATCCGAGCAAGATGCTCAAGCCGGAAGAGATCGCTCGGATGAACCGGCTCTACGGCCTCGACAAGCCCTGGTACGAGGCCTATTTCCTCTGGTTGGGAAACGTGCTGCGATTGGACTTCGGACGTTCGATCCCACAGAACAACAAGCCCGTCGCGCAGTTGATCGTGGAACGGATGCCGGCCACGTTGATGTTGTCGGTCACCTCGTTGGTGCTGACGTATTTACTTTCCATTCCTATTGGTCTGTGGGCGACCGTGCGCAATGGAACCCTTCGAGAGCGTGCGGCGAGCACGTCGTTGTACATGCTGTACTCCTTGCCGTCGTTTGTGGCAGCGCTCTATTTGCAGTTGCTTTTTTACTCCCAGTTGGGTTGGCTGCCGCTGTTTGGCATGACGAGCGACCATTATGAAGCCCTGTCGCCGGGCGGCAAGGCGTGGGATTTGCTGAGACACTCCATTTTGCCGATCGTCTGCTTTACTTACGGAAGCCTGGCCTATTACTCGCGGTTCATTCGCGCCAACATGCAGGAGGTGATCCGCCAGGATTACGTGCGGACCGCCCGGGCGAAGGGAGTGCCGCCGATCCGAGTGATTTGCCATCATGCATTTCGCAACACCTTGATTCCGCTTGTGACGCTGATCGGGTTGACGCTGCCTCATTTGCTCAGCGGGGCCGTGATCTTGGAACAGATTTTTACGTGGCCAGGAATGGGGCGGCTGTATTTCGAAGCGATTGGCCAGCGCGATTATGACACGATCATGGGGCTGACGCTGATGTTCAGCGTACTCACGCTGTTAGGGCAATTGCTGGCCGATGTGCTGTACGCGGTCGTCGATCCGCGGGTGACGTATTCGTGAGGAGTCGAGAGGTCCGTGTCCGGATGAGTGACGATGGAAGAACTGGCTTCAAACCTGACATCTGTTTCGCGAGAGCCTTCTGCCGGTTTCTGGATGGAAGCGTGGCGGAACTTCCGCCGGCGCAAGCTGGCGATGCTCGCGCTCTTGTTCGTGATCTTCCTGTGTCTGGTGGCGATGTTTGCGCCGATGATCGTCGGCACCAGGCCGATTGTCTGCAAATACAAGGGCAACATTTATTTTCCGTGCCTGGGCTACTATGTGCGGTCCTGGGAGAACCCGATCTTTCGCAGGGATCGGCTCCTCAGCCGCTATCCGACACGGTTGAAGGAACTGGACCCGGCGAGCTGGGCCATTTGGCCGCTCGTGTATCAGGATCCTTATCGTCGGGTGAAGGACAACGAATGGCCGGGGCGGCCCGGCAATCCCTACGGGGTCGAGGGCCGTCCGAGCCGCCTCAATTGGCTGGGGACCAACCAACAGGGATTCGACGTGTTTGCACAAATGGTACACGGCACGCAGATCGCGCTGAGCGTGGGCTTCGTGTCGATGGGTATCGCGGCGGCGATTGGCATCACGGCCGGGGCGCTGGCCGGTTATCTGGGCGGCTGGGTCGATATGGTGCTTAGCCGCTTGATCGAACTGGTGATGTGCATCCCGTCGCTGGTGTTGATTCTGGCACTCGTGGCGATGCTCGACAACGTGACAAATCTTCATTTGATGGCGATCGTCGGCGTAACGAGTTGGACGAGCATCGCGCGACTCACGCGGGCCGAATTCATGAAGCTCAAGGAGATGGAGTTCGTGACGGCTGCCCGGGCGATGGGGGCGAGTTGGCCGCGGATCATGTTTCTGCACGTGCTGCGCAACGCCCTCGCGCCGGTGCTCGTGCCGATCACGTTCGGCATTGCGGCGGCGATTCTGATTGAAAGCGGCCTGAGCTATTTGGGATTTGGCGCCTCGCCGCCAAATCCCAGTTGGGGTACGCTGCTGAAATCGGGCCGCACGGCGATCCAAGAAATGTGGTGGCTGATCGTGTTTCCCGGCGCGGCGATTTTTTTGACCGTGTTGGCATATAACCTGATCGGTGAAGGCCTCCAGGAGGCGACCGACCCGAGGCTGCGGCAATCGGGGAATTGATGGCCACGAAAAGACACGAAAAGAGACAAAGAAAGAGAAGATAAGTGGGGCATGAATAGCAGTTGGTCGAACATGAACGAGTTGTGTGGTGTTGTTTGGGAGACGCGCGTTGCGGTTCACGGGTAGTTTTCCTTTTTTTGTGATGTCTTGTGTCTTTTTGCGGCCATTTTTATGTCAGAGCCTGTTCTAGTAGTTGCCAATCTTCGCACGTACTTCGACACGGAAG
>JAKEGR010000366.1 GCA_022615465.1 Planctomycetota bacterium
CATACCGACCTGCTCACCTCGCTGCCCAACCGTCGGGCCATCGAGGCCGAGCTGCAGCGTGCGGTGGCGGATTTGCAGCACCGCGGCACCTGCTGCACGGTTGTGTTCGTCGACTTCGATAAGTTCGCAGAGGTGAATGCGCAGTACGGCCATCAAGGCGGCGATGTCATCCTGCGGCAGGCAGCAGGGTTGGTCAAAGACCTCATTCGCGGCAAGGACCTGGTCGCACGGTTCGGCGGTGATACGCTCGCGATTCTGTTGCATCAAACAACCCTCCACGATTCCCTGTCAACTGCGGAGCGGGTGCGGTCAACCATCGAGAGTGGCAAGTTCAGTCACGGCAGCAGACCGTTGCGCGTGACGGTCAGCCTTGGCATTGCTCAGCTCCAACGCGAAGAGACGCTCGAAGGCGTGCTGCACCGCACGGAGGAAGCCCTTCAGGCGGCCCAACAGGCAGGTGGCAACATTTGCTTCCGCCACGATGGCCGCGATTGTCATCCTGTTTCCTCCGCCTTCCAGAACGTGCGGGACCAATCCAATCGGCAATCGCTCACACTCGCATCCTGGTGGAACGAAACGCTCCCGGAAGAGGGAACTCAAGGCAACGGCGGCTTACCGTCGCACCCCTTACAGGGGCCGCTATTATCGGGTCGCTCGCTGTTTGCTTCAAACTTGAGCCGTCGATTGTCCGAATGGAAGCGGGGTGGCATGGCGGTGTCGGTGGTGGTGCTGCAAGTCGATCGCATGGAGGTGCTCGTCACACGGTTCGGCGCCCATGGAAAAGGATTCTTGCGACAAGTGCTGGGGCGTCTGCTTGAGGCCGCCACCCGTGATATGGACGAGCGTTGTGAGTTCGAGGACGGGTTGTTCGCAATCCTACTGCCGGCTAGCGACGAGGCCAGCGCGTTTGCCGTGGCGGAACGGTTGCGATCGCAGGTCCGGCAATGCAAAGTGCGATTGGGGGACGACCTGTGGGACCTCACGGCCAGCATCGGCGTCGCCCATTGCACCACCGCATCGCGCGTGATGGACCTGATGCTCAGTGCCGAGGCAGCGATGAAACATGCGTGCCAGCAGGGGGGCGACGCAGTCTATATCGGCCAAGCGGTTGCCGAGGAAGCGGCAAACACAGTAAGCTGAGAGCCTGTCTGAACTCGACTTCTGTGCTTTACGCGACCGCATCGCGGAAGCGGCCTTTGCACGCGTCATCAATCGAGGGAAATCCTACGCCGTGAATCTGCAAGCAACGATGTTCTGCGGAATGCTCCTGGTGTTGGCTGGATACACAATCGCCCGCGGCGAGGTTGACCAGCGGCCATTAGACGTACGCGTGGGACCGGCGTTTCCACAGCTACAGTGGCCAAGCTGGATCACCGGCACGGAGAACGGCCTGTTACGCGAGCCACGGCCGCTCCTGATCACAGGTGCTGGCGATGGCACGGATCGGCTGTTTGTCGCGTCGCAGCATGGTGCGGTGTTTGTTTTTCCAAACGATCCGCAGGCCAATGAGATGCGGTTGTTTCTCGACATTCGCGATCGAATGCAACGCGATGATCGCGGAAACGAAGAAGGATTCCTGGGACTCGCCTTTCATCCGCGATTCAAGGAGAACGGCCAGTTCTTTGCCTATTACACCGCGCTGGCAACGGAGGAGAATCCGCACTTGTCGGTGATCTCGCGATTTCACGTCTCGACAACCGATCCGAATCGGGCCGACCCCAGCAGCGAAGAAGTACTGCTGACCATCAAACAGCCGTACTGGAATCACAATGGCGGCACCGTCGTGTTTGGTCCGGATGGCTACCTTTACATTGGCTTGGGCGATGGCGGCGCGGGCGGCGATCCACACGGCAATGGGCAGAATTTGCAGACCTTGCTGGGTTCGATTCTTCGGATCGACGTGGACCACCAGGATCCCGGTCTGGAGTATGCGATTCCCAAGGACAACCCCTTTGCGGGAAGAAAAGACGCACGCGGCGAGATTTGGGCTTACGGCATTCGTAACGCGTGGCGGGTGACGTTTGACCGCCAAACGGGCGCATGCTGGACCGGCGATGTCGGCCAAGACACCTGGGAAGAAATCGACGTCATCCGGCGGGGCGGTAATTATGGTTGGAACTTGCGAGAAGGGCTGCATTCCTTCGGACCAAACGGATCGGGACCACGGTCGGACTTGATCGAGCCGATCTGGGAGTATCATCACGATGTTGGCAAGTCGATCACGGGCGGTCACGTCTATCGTGGCAAGCATGTGCCAGAACTGGAGGGGGCATATCTATACGCCGACTTCGTGACTGGCCAGATCTGGGCGCTGTGGTATGACGTGGAGCAGGAACAAGTGTTGGCCAACCGCGAAATTATTCCGCGCGGCCTGCCCGTGATGAGCTTCGGCGAGGACGACGCGGGCGAGGTGTATTTCACCACCCAGGAGGGCGGCGTCCACAAATTCGTCTCGCCGACAACCGCGGCCGGCCCATAGCGTTGCGTACGGCCGCTGTCCTTAGCGTAGGAAGGGAATGTAACGCTTCAACCCGCCGATGGTCGGTGCCTTGTCTTCCTCTTTTTCTGGAGGGGCGGCAGGCGACTCGGCGGCGACGACGGGCACTGCGGGCCGTGTATAGGCCAAGAGAAACCGCAGCCAGTAGCTGTCAACGAGTTCGGCACAGTCCGCCAAACGGTCGGCATCATACGCATTGCGTCCGGCGCTGATCCGCTTGACCAACTCCAGTTTTTCCTGTTGTGAAAATTGATAGTACCGCAAGGGAAACAACAAATCTTGAAGTTGGACCTCGTCTATCCACATTTCCCCAGGGCCGGTCAACTCGAACTTGACACGCATCTTTCCCCGCGAGCCGAGCGGTATGTCGTTGACGCTGAATCCGTAGTATCGCCACTCGTTTCCAATCTGTTGGGAGCCAGTGGCGGTACTACCGATGATCGCAAATCGTCGATAATTTCCACTGGCATGATCGTCTTCGAGGAGCATTCGCAATTCGGTGTCCGGACCAAGGTTTTCACCGCGAACCCACGCGGTGAGAAACAATTGTCCCGTGGGCGGCATGGGGAACGTGTTGCTTTCAACCATGGTCCCCTCACCACGGCTGCGCCAGTAGAGGCATGCCTTGCCGCCGCGCGGCAGCGTTGCGTCGAGTTCGATCACCGATTGGCTGTCGTCCTGGGTAAGTTTCCAGCCGGGTACGCCCCCCGCACCTCCCGTTGGCTCAAATCCAGGATTCTCCAACACTCGATAAGCACTTGGGGCGGTGAGATCGCGTTTGTCCAGCTCTTCCAGCCTTGCGGCGAGTTCTGCCTTGGCAGTCGCTGGGACGGTAACCTGCAAGTCTGCCACGGAGACCTTGGCGGCTGCGAAGCGCACTCCCTGGATGCCATACGGTTCGAGATGCACGGCCCACGTTTGACGTCCGGCCGTGAATTGCTTTGTCGCCCCTCCGATGGTGGCCAGACCTGCGTCGGCACCGACGATTGGCTGCGGAGCCGTGTCGCGCGAGACATCGAGGGCGATCTCTCCTTCGACGCTCCAAGCACATTCATTGATCAACACGCAGATCGTGTCTGCGTCATCGTCGTACGTGCGGATCGTCACTGGTTGGCGGCGGTGAACCGCGGC
>JAKEGR010000367.1 GCA_022615465.1 Planctomycetota bacterium
AAAGATAATGCCTGAGAATCCAGATGCTTCTGAAAACGAAAAGCTCAGCGCGGTCGAAATGTTGAAGGCCGAGAGCAACTATCTTCGCGGTCAAATCGCAGCCGATCTCGCCAACCAGGACGAGTTTGTCAGCAAGGGGAGCACGCAGCTTCTCAAGCACCACGGCACCTATCAGCAGGACGATCGCGAGCGGCGCGCGGAGGCCCGTGCCGATGCGGGGGCCGCGAAGGCCAAGTTCTATAGCTTCATGGTCCGCACCGCGATTCCCGGTGGTCGGCTCACTAGCGAGCAGCTTCTCGCTGAACTTGACCTGTGCGATGAAGTTGGCAACACGACGCTGCGGATTACCACCCGCCAAGGCCTGCAGCTTCACGGTGTGCTTAAGAAGAACCTCCGCCGCACGATCGCGCGGATCAACGCATTGCAGCTCAGCACTCTGGCCGCCTGCGGCGACGTGAAACGCAACGTGATGTGTACGCCCTGCCCGTTCCACGGCGATCCGGCTCACGATCAAATGCAAGCGTTGGCCGACGAGATCGTCCACCACCTCACCCCGCGTACGACGGCCTATCACGAAATCTGGCTCACCGATGGAGAGACGGGCGAAACGAAGCAAGTGGACGCGGCGATTGCCAGTTCCGTTCCGCTCAAGTCGGGACGTGCGATGCCGGGCGATGACCCGCTGGAACCGATTTACGGCAAAACCTACTTGCCCCGCAAATTCAAGTTTGCGATTGGGCTGCCGGGCGACAATAGCACGGATATCTATGCCAATGACGTTGGTTTGCTGGCCATTTGCGAGAACAGGAATGTCGTTGGTTACAACGTGCTGGTGGGCGGCGGTTTCGGCGTGACGCCGAGCGCGAAGAAGACATTTCCAGCCGTCGCCATTCCGCTCGGCTACATCGAAGCCGACCGCGCGGTGGACCTCTGCATTGCCATTGTGAAAGTGCAGCGAGATTTCGGCAACCGCGCTGACCGCAAAATTGCCCGCATGAAATACCTCATTCACGATTGGGGCATCGACCGCTTTCGCTCCAAAGTAGAGGAGTATTTTGGTGACGCGATTGCAGCCCCGCGGCCGGTCCACGTCGACGGATTCAACGACGGCATGGGCTGGCAGGAGCAGGGCGACGGCCGCTGGTTCTATGGTCTCAATATCGAAAACGGCCGCATCCAAGACACGCCGACGATGCGACTCAAGACCGCGCTGCGGGAAATCTGCACGACGCTCCGTCCTCCGCTCCGGCTCACACCTCACCAGAGCATGATCTTTTGCGACATCGCACCCGAGGAGCGTGGTCGCCTCGAGAAGATTCTCCGCCGCCACAACGTGCCGCTGACCGAGGATTTCACCTCGATCCGCCGCTGGTCGATGGCCTGCCCGGCGCTGCCCACCTGCGGCCTGGCGGTTGCGGAGAGTGAACGCATCTTGCCAACCCTCATGGATCGTATGGAAGCGGAACTGCAAAAACTGGGCTTGGAGAACGAAGTTTTCACAACGCGGATGACCGGCTGTCCAAATGGGTGCGCCCGGCCTTATAATGCCGACATCGGTCTCGTCGGGAAGACGAAAGACAAGTACACAATCTTTCTCGGCGGCCGAGTGCTCGGAGACCGGCTCAACTTTATTTTCAAAGACCTCGTGCCCACGGAAGAGGTCGTGCCGGCGCTCGTGCCCGTGTTCCGTTATTTCAAAGAAAGTCGTCAGCCAAACGAATCCTTCGGAGATTTCTGCCACCGAGTGGGGAAGGACGATTTGCTGGCATACTGCAACAGCGTGGCGGCAGTCAGAGATTGACTGGCGGCAGGGCTCCCCGCCGTTGCGAGTTGGGCATCAGACCCATGATTTCCACTCCTTGCAACAACATTCGACCAGGAGCCTCGCACCGTGAATATCCCGCAATTCACTTGGGAAGACTACGAACGCGATTTTTCCGACCGCCATCTGCTGCATGCAGCCGTCGCCAAGTGGGCCACCGAACGCCCCGATCACCCGGCGATTATTGAGTTTGAAACGGCTCGCCAGTTCACCTACCGTCAGTTCGACCAGACGACCACCGCCTGGGCCATGCGGCTGCTTGAACTGGGCTATCGACCGGGCGACTATCTGGCCACGATGCTGCCGCTCGCGGCCGAACACATTTTTCTCGAATATGCCTGCTTCAAGATCGGCGTCATTCACGCGCCGCTCGACCTGCGGCTGAAACCCGACGAACTGATCCGCTCACTCGGTTTGATCAAGGCGAAGGGATTCGTCATGCTTGGTCGTACGCCCGTCGCCGATTTTACGCCCATCGCCGAAGCCGTGCGAACGTCGTGCGACTATCTTGAACACCTGGTTCAGTTCACCAGCCACGAGCATCTCATCGCAGGCGCGCTGCCGGCCACCATATTGATGGACGTCGGTGCGGTCACGCGGGACAACCCCAAACTGGTCCAACAGTTCGACAAGACAACCGCCGCGATTCGCCCGACGGATGGCGCCCAGGTGATCTACACGACCGGGTCGACCGGCTTCCCCAAGCCGGCGCTCCTGTCGCACCGCAACATCACCGTGCAAAACCTCTGCCTGGCCGGTGGTTGTGACTGGTTCAACATCAAGCGGATGTTGGTGAACCTTCCTCCTTCGCACGTTGGTTGCCAGGGCGAGGAACTGATGACTTCTTTCTTCTCCGGCTGCACGGCGGTGATCCTCAATGTATTTGATGCCGAGAACTCGTTGCGGGCCATCGAGCGATACAAGATCGACGCCATGGGCCAGATTCCCTCGATGTTTCAAATGCAATGGCAATTGCCGAACTTCTCGCAATACGATCTGGGCACACTGCGCAGAGCGCTCTTTGGCGGGCAGCAGGTCACGCGACCGTTCATTGAACGGTTGCATGGAATGGCACCGCGCGTCGCCACCGGGCTTGGGCTAACCGAAATGGCTGGCTTTGTCACCTACACGGGTTTGACCGACAGCGTCGAACACCTGGTCAATGGCGTCGGTTGGCCGATGCCCATCACGCCGCTTTCGATCCGCCAGCCGATGAAGCCAAATGGCACCGCGGGCGACGAACTGCCGGGGGGCGAAGCCGGCGAAATCTGCTTCAGCGGTCCCCAGGTGTTCATCGACTACGTGAACAATCCCGAG
>JAKEGR010000061.1 GCA_022615465.1 Planctomycetota bacterium
CACGCCTCCGCACGCATCGCTTACTTGCGAAGTTCCAAACGTCGCAACAGATCGAGATACAATTGCGGATTTGTCCGCTTGACGTAATCCAACAACCGCCGCCGCCGACTGACCATCCCCAGCAAACCACGCCGGCTGGCGAAGTCCTTGGAGTGCAATTGTAGATGCTCGGTCATCTGGGCGATCCGGCTGGTGAGCAGCGCAACTTGGACCTCCGGAGAGCCCGAATCGGACTTATCGCGGCCAAATTCACCAGCCAGTTGTTGTTTTCGCTCTTTCGTAAGGGGCATTGTGGTTTCCGCGTTCTCTCGATACTGGTGCGCTGACACCCCCGTACTCTTCTTGCGACGGGGTTGATCGCCAAGCCTAACACCAACTCCTACAACTCGTTCATGGTAGCTCGCCTACCAACCAAATTGACTTCAACACAATAGTTCACACGACCCGCTGCTTAAACGGTCCAGTGTAGCAATGTGGCGGGGGATTGCAACCGCAAAAAAACAGAAATCACCACGTTCAGCGGTCGTCAAGGAGCCACGCCGTGCCGGGGGCCGATCTCCGTCGCGGGCCTTTGCCCGGATCGTTTTACCAAGAAGTCAAGGTCAAACGGGCCGCATTCCCTTCGAAATATCCTTGAGCCGAATGACCCCCCAGGCCAAACCAACCTTTTCCATGAGTAAAATCAAGTAATAGGTCACGTCGATTTCCCACCACTTGTGGCCCTGGCTGGCCACGCGCTGGTAGGCATGGTGGTTGTTGTGCCAACCTTCGCCGAAAGCCAACAAACTGACCCACCACAGGTTGCGACTGTCGTCGGTGGTTTCGTAGCGGCGGGTGCCCCACATGTGGGTCACCGAGTTGATCATCCAGGTAACGTGAAGCACGTACACCATTCGCACACCCAGCCCCCACAGAACCAGCGACGCGCCGGCCCGCCAGCCGCCAAGGCCAATCCCAGTGCCATAATAGCCCACGAGAAACAGCACAACGCCCGTCGCCAAGTGCGAAGGCAGAAACAAATAGTGGATCACGACGATTACCTTGTCCTTGAGCAGGTCGGGGGCGTATTTCTGCGACAGTTCGCGGTGCCACTTACGGCCAAAATTTGGCATGAACCACAACATGTGAGACCACCACGCGCCATCATGCGGCGAATGGGGGTCGCCCACCATATCACTGAAAACGTGGTGTTTGCGATGGTTCGCCACCCAAGTCAGCGCAGATCCCTCTCCCGACATGCCCCCCAGGAACGCCAATAACCATCGCACCGGACGGTAAGTCTGGAAGCTGCCGTGCGTGAGGCAGCGATGGTAGCCCATGCATACGCCGATCGAGCCTGTCATGAAAATCAAGACCGCACAAACAACCAAACCCTGCCAACTGAAATAGAACGGGGCAATCAGAGCCAACACATGGACCATCCCGATCCATACCACGGTCGGCCAGTCGATTCCCAGTGCCCAACATTCCTTTGAATTGGCAGAAGGAGCGGATTCCAACGCACTACTTCCCTTTCGCTGCTTCAGAGGGACATGGGGGGCCGGCTTGCTTTGCTCAGGTGCGGAGTTGCTGTCGGATACCTTACTGGCCGGAAAACCGGTTCCCATTGACATCGCGTCCTGGTCGTTCATGTTCGAACACTCCTGTCCATAGTTCTCTGTGGTGCCACGCTCGCTCGGCCTAACGGCGGCAAACCGATGCACAGTGGGTATGCTGAGATTATGTATCAACAATGGGGCCTTCGCAATCATATGGGCTTGCTCCCCCGCCTGCTAGTCCAAGGCCAGCTTCTCAAACAAATTACTTTTCCATTCCTCGGTGGGGCATCCCCCCTCTAACGGGCATTGTATTCTGTTGAAACCTGAAACAACTGGCGAGTGACAGGCCGCGGTGGTGGAGTGGCGAATTCAACGGTCCCGGTCTGATACGTGAGGAGTACTTGCGCGCCGGCTGCTTCATAGGTAAGTACGACGGGCCTCAGGTCATCGCCGTTACCGCCGCTGATGACAACCCAATCGGGAGTGCTCCAGGCCGCAAAGCCGGGCGGATCGCTCCGCCGGCTGCCGTGATGGGGTGCCAACAGGACATCGCAGTCGTAGGGTAATTCCGCCATCAGATCCTCGATGCCTGGCGATTCCAAGTCGCCAGGCAGCAAGATTCGTCGGCCATCGTGTTCGATTGCCAAAGTGATGCTGTTGGCATTGTCGCTGCCGAGCACACCCTGCCGCGGCGGATGCAAAACGTTGATCGTCACATCTGGCCCCATCTGTAAGCGATCACCGGCCCAAATCTCGCGAATCGGTACACCGGCACGTTCGATGGCCGCTCGCAGCACGGTTGGTCCATCACTTATCGCCGACTCGCCGAAGGAATCGAACATCAGCGGCGAGACATAGATCGAGCCGATGTGGAATCGCTCGAGCAAGTCGGGAACTGCGTTATAGTGATCGACGTCGGCGTGCGACAGGACGAGGCCGTCGATGCGCAAGATGCCGCGATACCACAGGTAGGCGGCAATGGATTTCATCGAGTATTCAGGCGAGCCGAGCGAGCCGGCGTCGTACAGCAGTGTCTCTCCGCCGGGTGCCTGCATCACCACGCACGTGCCATGGCCGACCGCGACAAACGAGCAACGAAATTCATCTCGCGACATGGCCCTAGCCAGCGGCGGCGTAAGGCCAACGAGAATCCACGCACTCAGCAGCGCCGCTTGCCACCGTGGTGCAATGAGTCGGTGGCCAGAGATCATTACAAACACCAGCCCCAGGTAGAACCCGATCACCCACCACCACTCCGGCCCAGGCATCCAGAAGTGGCCGCATGGCAACGATTCGCCACCCTGCACCACCGCTTCGAGGCCGGCTAAAGAGCGAGCGCAAATGGCCCCAAAGAAATAGGCTACAGGTGGCGCCAGGCCACCGACGATCAACATTAGAAAACCAGACCACAATGCGACAAGCACCAGCAACGACACCGCGGGGCTGATCAGCACGGCAACCGGGGTAACCACATTGAACCGGTGCAACACGAGCGGCGCCGCAGTGAGCCACACGATGCCGGCGATTGCGAGTGATACCAACAGCCAGCGCGCTGACCGTGACACGAATCTAGCGTACCAGGGCCGCGAGGCTGCTAGCAACTGTTCCAGGCGATCGGCCGGTTGAGGACGCTTCAACCACGACCAGTTTCCGATCCAGATCAGCGTCGCCACCGCCAGGAAACTCAGTTGCGGACCAACCCGGAACAAATCAGTCGGATTCAGCACCAGGGCGAACAGGGCGGCGGCAGCAAGCGAATTGAACGCGGCCCCCGGACGCCCCCTCCAGGCCGCGACGCACATCAGCGTGGCGACGACGGCCGCACGCACCACCGGCGGTTGCGCTTCCGTCAACACGGCATAGGCGCATGCCGCGACGGCGATCGTTACTAATCCTGCACGTCTCGACAACCAGCCGAATCGCATCAGGAACAGAAACCCCGCCGTAAGGATGGCCACGTTCATTCCCGAGACCACGAGGACATGAATCGTGCCCGTCAGGAAATACGGATTGGTTTCCTCGCGAGGCAATCCGTCGCGCGCGCCCAGCAACATCGCCGCGGCCACGCCGGCGTGCTCGGGGCCAACATAACGCAACACAAGCTGTCGGCAGTGGCGTCGCAACGTTTCCAGTGCGGAATGAAGGCTCCACTGCTCGGAGTGACGCAAGACCGCGACGCAATCCGGCGCGGAACTCTGAATCCGCGTCAGTTCGCGATCGGCACGAGCGTTGGCGGCGAAGTCAAACTCGCCTTGGTTGAGTGGTGGCGATGGTCGCAAGAGCTGGCCGAATATCCGCAAGCGATCATTGGAGTGGACCCCGAGCACGTGTCCATTCACGGTGAGTCGGCAAATGCCGCTGGCCGGTCGCCATGTTGTTCCATCACGAATGGCTACGACGTTGATCGTAAATCGAGTTCGCTCGACGGCGGGAATGGCGCGGAGCGGCGTTTCGCGTGGCGCGGGGACTCGCTCGGGCGACTCACGGGCAACCGCATCGATACAGGCCGGCGACGATTCAGAACTGGCGCAGCGGGCCACTTCGTCGACAGAGAACAATTGCCAATTGAGATGGTGCCACGCGGCGGCAGCCAAGGCGATCGAAAACACCAACAACCACGTCGATTGTCGGTGGCGATTGCGGCGCCAAAACAACCACCACAAAACCAGACAGCAGACCGCCAGGACCCACCATGCGGCAAAGCCATGCACCGCGGCGCAACCCCACGGCGATTGGCCGTAGCGATCGAGCACGACTCCGGCGGCAGCGGCCAGTGCAACAACAACCAGTGGTTGATAACGGGGCGGGTGAGCGGCCGCGTCTTTCGCGCGGTTGCCGGCCTCCACGGTGGATTGGCCCGTAGCATCCATGCGCCGGATTATAGCCGATCCAACCGATCTTTCATGCTCCCCGGGAACTGCCGTGGAAACTGCCCAAGATGGGTCAGCCAGGTCTTCAATGGTCGCGGCAAACCCATTTCTCGGTGAATGAAACCCCTCAGTATCCCCGGCCGCGGAGATCGATTTCGCCCGCTGGCCAGCCAGGGCCGGCTGGAAATCGCATCACAACGGGTTCCCAAAA
>JAKEGR010000368.1 GCA_022615465.1 Planctomycetota bacterium
CCATCGCTTCACTTTGTGCTCAACAACAAGATCTTCAAAGACAATCGCATCCCTCCGCGGGGATTTGCCAATGCAGTGTTCACCAGTTTTGGTGGCGCACCTGTCGGCCACACCTATGCAGATGGTCAGTTCTGGGACGATACGCTCTACATCATCCCGGCTGGAGCCGCCTCCGCCGAGGTGACGCTCTACTACCAGAGCACGAGCAAGGAGTTCGTGGAATTTCTGCGCGACGAAAACACGACCGATTCCAAGGGACAGGAGATGTACAACCTGTGGAACAACAACGGCAAATGTCCGCCGGAGATCATGCGAACCTCGACCATCCCGCTTGCTGCGGTCCAAGCCTGCCTGGTCAACGCGGACTGCGACGACGACTTGTTCTGCAACGGCACAGAATTCTGCAACACGAGTCTGGGCGTCTGCCAGCCGGGAACGCCGCCCGACTGCGGCGGCGAGTGCGAGCATTGCGATGAAAGCACGGACAATTGTGAGTGGTGCCGGCTCGACCTGGACCTGAGCGCCGTCATTGGTACCGGCGATTTCGCATTGTTCTCCGCGTGTTTCGGCGGGTGCTACCAGCCGGCGGATATCTGCTTTGATTCGAACCTTGATGCCAGTGCCGACGGTTGCGTAGGCACCTCCGACTTCGCGTTGTTTGCGAACTGTTTTGGACTTGCCTGTGAGGATTGCGCGGCATGCTCAGGGCCGTTAGAGGCCGCATCGGCCCGTTCCGTTGGCGGGCCTCAACCCGAGGTCAATCCAGTCGGCGCGAAGTCGACCGTCTTGCGGACAGGTTACGGCGCACGCTGATGGGCTTTCCATGGTCGAACATTGGAATCGATGAATATGGATTTTCTGGAGGATACAGAAATGCACGCGCGGCCTCGACATCAAACCAATTCCGGAAACGGCTATCGGGCAATAGCGTTCGCAATCATCATGCTCGCACAAGCATCAGGCGTATCGGCCCAGACGGCGGAGATCCGACTCGTGGCGTTGCCGTCGGCCAGCTTGTCCGATTCGGTGACGACGCTGCCCACGTCCTCAATCCGATTCCTCGAAGACGCCCCTTTCATCGTTGAGGTATGGGCACAGACGCCGGATAATCGTGGGCTCTCCTCCGTGTCAGCTGATTTCACATTTACCAGCACATTGGCGAATATCACCAACATCGCGCACACCCCGCTTTTCAATGTGCTGACTGCAGGAACGGTGAACAACACCAACGGGACCATCGATAATCTGAGCGGCTCCCATTTGGGCCCGTGCACGGACGCAGTTGGCGCTTCGCCGAACTGGGCGCGCGTTGCCATCCTGGGCGTCACGCCCACCGGCATCGGGACCCTGTCGCTTCAATCGGGGTCCACCAACTCGCCGATCTACGGCACCGCGATCTGCGGTCTGGGAAACATTGCTGACGGCCAGATCGTTTTTGGGGCTGTGGCCGCAAGCCTAGTCGAATGTTTGACCGACGTAGAATGCGACGACGGACAGTTCTGCAATGGAGCCGAGACGTGCAACCCTACAACCTTTATTTGCGCGCCGGGAACACCACCGGTGTGCAACGACAACATTGCCTGCACCGTTGACACCTGCGACCCGTTGGCCAATGGCGGCACCGGAGCCTGCACCTACACGCCGAACAACACACTTTGCGACAACCTGCTTTTCTGCGACGGCGTGGAAACGTGCGACGCCATCCAAGGCTGTCTGGCCGGTGCGGCTCCCTGTTCGGCCGAGTGTGAACACTGCGTCGAGGATGCCGACGCTTGCGACCATTGCATATTCGACCTCGACGGCAGCGCCGTCATGGGAACCGGAGATTTCAGCTTCTTTGCGCCCTGCTTTGGCGCCTGTTACCCGCCCGGCAATCCCTGCCTGGAATCCAACTTTGACGGGGATCTCGCCGGTTGCATCGGGACTTCCGATTTTGCGGCGTTCGCTGGATGCTTCGGATTGACCTGTGGGCAATGTTCAGGATGTTCGGGACCAGGTGGCGGAATGGAGGCCGGTGGCGCGGTCAGTTCAACTCTTGCACTCGACTCTCCTGCAGTGATCGTACGGCTTGTCACCAGGAGAGCACCGAGTACGTCGGATACTCTCTGGGCACCTCCTCATTCTGATTCGATATTCACCATCGGCGAGCATATCTACTTCGAGGTTTGGGCATCCAATCAGAGTGTCAATCCTCTCAATCTTGGATTGGCCTCTGCCTTCGTTGATTTACAGTTTGGCGAGCGGCAACTTGCCTTGTTGGAGGTTATACCATCAGACGCGCTGGGCCTGCTTGCGGGGCATTCTATCAGTACCAAGGATGGCATGCTGCGAGCGTTGGGAGGCTGCGCACAACTGGGCGGCAAGGGCGTCGGCGCCATCGGCAGTTGGATTCGCGTCACGACTGTTGTAGCTCGTGCCGTCTCACCGGGTCGGACTCCGGTCGCTGTTGAGTCAAGCGACGATTTGCACGGGTTCTCGATGGTGGGCATGTTTGAAAACATTGATTCCTCGTTGATTGACTTCCAGGGAGCGACGATCGAAATCCAGAAGGACGGGCGCACCCGCGATGAACGATAATGAGGGAGCTGGTGTAGAAGCACTGACTTGGAGGAACAATCAATGATTCAGCCACACAAATGCGTCTTGGGTTTAGTGTCGAAGTCGAGCCGGTTTTCCCTGGCATTTTCATTGACTTTGCTCTTTACCTCGTTTTCTGCAAGAGCCGCAGTGGTCGATTATCGACTGACGGCCTTACCCGTTCCGAGCGTGAGCGACACGGCGGCAATCGTTCCAGCGTCCCAACCCAATTTCGCAATCGGTTCGAGTATCTTTCTCGAGGTGTGGGTTCAGACAACCAGCACGAATGGCATTTCATCCGCATCATTGGACGTGCACTTCAACGCTTCCGTGGCGACGGCGATCGGAGTGACCCACTCCTCGATCTTCAATACCCTGATAAACAGCGCGATCAACAACCCGTCCGGGATCATCAATGATCTCAGCGGCTCGCACCTGGGGCCGTGCACCGATGGCGTCGCGGTCATCCCCAACTGGGCTCGTGTTGCGATCATCGAGTTTTCGGCCGATGCGGACGGCGTGCTTTCGATCCAGGCAACCGTCACGGGCTCACCCACCTATGGAACAGCGTTATGCGGCCTTGGTGATGTTGACCCGCTCAACATCGGATTCAATTCGATGGCCGTGGGGGTTGGCGATGCTGTGATTCCGGCCGCCTCGACCTGGGGCCTGATTACATTGAGCCTGCTCGTTCTAAGTGCAGGCACCATAGCCCTTCTTCGAAATGCCGCTTTGCAGAAACTGATTGCAACTGTGGGCATGTAAGGCTCTGCCAATCGACGGCACCGGGCAGTCCTGCAGGACGCTTTTGCGATCAACCGTGGATTTCGATAAGCTCTATACTTCACAAGCTCCGTTTAGGGGTCCGGATCCCTCGCGAGCTATGCCTCATTTCCGGGAAGGCGAGTATGAATTCCCCTTTTTCGAGCATTGAGCAGGCCTTTGAGGATTTGCGCGAAGGACGGCTCATCATTCTGGTCGATGACGCGGATCGCGAAAACGAAGGGGACCTGGTTGTCGCGGCCCAAAAGGTCACACCAGCGATCGTCAACTTCATGCTCAAGTATGGCCGCGGCGTTCTCTGCCTGCCCATGACGCGGCAGCGGTGCGAGGAACTCAACATTGGCCTGCAGGCCGCCGAGAACACCACGGTCATGGGGACTGCATTTACCGTCACGATTGACGCTCACCGGCGGTTCGGCGTGACCACCGGCGTGTCGGCGGCGGACCGCGCCAAGACCATCGAAGTCGCCTGCGCCCCGGATACCCGGCCCGGTGACCTGACTCGGCCCGGGCATCTGAGTCCGCTCATGGCTCGCGACGGCGGCGTACTGGTGCGGGCGGGTCAAACCGAAGGCTCGGTGGACTTGTGCCGGCTGGCGGGCTTACAGCCGATGGCGGCGATCATCGAGATCATGAACGACGACGGCACGATGGCCCGGTTGTCGGATCTGACGCGGCTGTCCCGCGAGCACGACATCCGCATGTACACCGTGGCCGACATCATCGAGTATCGACTCCAGCGCGAGTCGTTTGTGACGCGCGGCGTCACCACCCAACTGCCGACCGAGGCCGGCGAATTCACCCACATC
>JAKEGR010000369.1 GCA_022615465.1 Planctomycetota bacterium
TCTGCGGACGGTGTGTGGCTCGCTCAAACCGCTTGGCGGCGAGATTATTTGGGGCTTTGGCTGCCAAGTGGGTGTTTACGCCCAGCATGTCTATTCGTCATTGCCCGAAACCAAGACCGTGCTCGAATATCTGGAGTATCAGGCGGCTCCTAGCACGAATAACCAACACATCAAAGACGTTGCCGGCAATTTGCTGTTCAGCGGCAACATGATCGACAAGCGAATCCGCGTGCTCAGCGGGGGCGAGCGTGCGAGGCTCGTTCTGGCCGGGCTCTTGCTGCAAAATCATAATGTTCTGGTGCTCGACGAACCGGGCAACCATCTCGACGTGGAATCGGTCGAGGCACTGGCAGAAGCGCTGTGTCAATATCAAGGCACCGTGATCTTCACGAGCCACGATCGGCATTTCATGCACCGCGTGGCGACGCACGTCGTCGAAGTCCGATGCGGCCGCGTTGCCAGCTATCCGGGCAGCTACGATGAATACGTCTATCGCGTGCAGAATGAAATCGATTCCGGCCTGCGCGCACCACACACACCGGCCGCCGCCCTGCCGACCGGCCCATCAAGCAACGACCGCAAGGCCCGCGCCCAGGCCGACCGCGACTTGCAAAAGAAGCTCAAAGGCGTCGAGCGGAAGATCGCCCGGCTCGATGACGAAAAGCGCGCCGTGAGCGAACAACTGCTGTCTGTCACCGATGCCGGCGATGCGCAGCGGCTACACGCACGGCTCACGAAATTATCCAGCGAACTGCTCGCTCTTGAGGAAGAATGGTTCACACTGGAGGCGGAGACGGCATGATCCCAGCATCTTCCGCTGAGATATTCCAACCATCATCAGGGCGTTCCCGCCGCTCTGGTTCATCCCGCAAGTATTGACTCCATCAGCCCACGTTGAAGATCCGCTCCACGTTGCCGCGGAGAACCCTCCGACCAAGTTCGACGGCCTGCTCCTCGCTCCAGCCGCGGTCGATCACGAAGCGTTCGGCTAGAATTTTGGCCAGAATCCGCTTGTACATCACGAACTTGGGCAGCGCAAACTCAAGCTTATACATGTCGCTGTAGTAGCCGATCTGCTTCGATTGAGGGACCGCTTCAAGCCGTGCGCCAGCATCCCCTTCGATGTAGGTTGGCGTATTGGAATACCACCAATGGCCATTGGTGACGACGTTGGGAAATATCCAGGCGAAGCTTACAAGCTCCTGGTTGGTGACACTCGCCAGCACGGAGATCGGAAACGTGACCTGTGGGAATGCGTTGAACAATTCCTGGTACTGGATAAGTGAAACGCGGCTGTCGTAGAGATCCTGACCTTGATAGACGCCTGAGCGATAGACGGCCCGATGGACGCCAAACATGAGGTCGAACGGCAACTTGCAGGACGCGCAGAAATCCGCCAGAACCCAGAACACAAACCGGGCAACCGTATCTTTGTGCCGCGGGCCTGCCTCCGTGCCGTGGAGTACGGCGCCAAGTGCCTCTTCCACCTCGATAGCGGCGCATGGCGTCGGTGCGAACGTTGGCGGCAGCGAAATCGCACAGGCCCGCGCTCCATGCACCACGAAATGTTCAAACAGCTTTCCAATGGCATCCACAAGCGAGGCCCCATGATGCACATCCACGCCGGTCGCTTTCTGCAGACGATCGCGAACGGTTGGCTCATGGAGACTGAACACCAGATCATCTGTCCGCAGGCAGGGGATATAACGCCTCGTATCGAAACCCTGGAGCGGATCGTCAAAATTGTTGGTAAGAAAAACTGCATCGAGCTTCGTGCAATCGAGCACCTGCTGCTCCCACTCAGGCTGGGCCATCCGATTCGCGGCCGAGTCGTAAAGCGATTCCCAATTGGCGGTTGTCAGGTGTTCGCCCTTGGGGAAATTAAAGAGTGCTTGGGCCAAATCCAGAAACCAGCCGTATTGAATCGTGTTGCGGAGCGGCTCGATGTGTTCCACCAACCGGCGGACCTTTTCCTTCGGATCCAAACCGGGTTCCTCGATCTGCTCACGCGGCATGCCGGCCGAATGGCACAACTCGGTGTAATAGTGGTAACCCAGAATATCAGCCAGTGTCTTGGAGGCTGCGGTCAGCGGATCAATGTGCGAATGGGGATCGATCAGCCGAATCGAATCAAGTTCGGTAAATAGTCGCTTGCGGAGTTGTTCGGACATAATGCTTGGGATCGGGGGAGGGGGGAAGTGAGGGATTACTCGCGGTAGCCATCGTGACAGTCGTTGCATGCCTTCGTGGCGCGGTCGAGCGCTTGTCGGGCCTGTTGGTAGTTCATTACGTCGGTTGCGGTTCCAAGGTCGCTCGCGGCCTGGCGCAAGCCGCGTACGGAATCGGCATAGGTAGCATCATCCCAATACTCGAAACCTTTGCGGCCAATCACATCGGCCAAGAGAGCCACCATTTGCGCTTCGTGCCGCACTCCCGCGATGTTTCGGGTGAACTCGCGTTCACTGGCCAACCAAGCCATTAACCGGTCCCGCTGGGCAATTTCCAGTCGTTCCATCAAAGGGGGCCGGTCGGCCATCTGGCTCCACACTGTCTCCTCCTGGACGAGTGGCGTCTGCGGTCGCGCACCGCGCACCAATTCATCCAGGTCCTGCTTCCGCTCGGCCGCTTCGCGGTAGGACTGGTCGGTACCCACCTTGCAGTTGTAGCCTGCACGGGCAAACAACTCGCGAAGCCCACCGGCTGCGTCTTGCCAGCGGACTTGCCCATCGTACTCGCTAGCAACTGCAAACAACACTGCCAGTAAGCTGAAATGTGACCGGCAGGTTTTGTAGCCGCCCCCCTTGAACTCGCCGGGCGTTGTCACGTCCGCGGCAACCAGTTCAGCCAGCCGCTTGATTTCCGTCTCGATCGTCTCCGCATCGATCAGCTTCGACCACGCTGTACCGCTTCCTGCCGGCGCGCGGTCAAGGGAGATCGCGCCGGCCGCATCGCGGACGACTCGCGCCGGAAGGCCTGTCTGGCTGGAATCGGGGCGATTCCCCTCAAGCTTCTCCCGAGCATCCGGGTAAAAGGCGTCGAGCACATCGGCCGACCATTGTGGCGGTCGGGCTTGCCTGGGAGAGATTTCACGCTCCGCGGCAGCGAGCGCACCGCGATCCAGCCCGGACCATGCGGCCATCGCGGACAGTGCGTAGATCGTGGCCTTACACTCGTAGCGATTCACGTGGCGGTTCACTGATGCTGGTTACAACTCCCGCCATTATCTGCCGAGAGGCGGGCCGCGACAAGCAGCCATGTGATCCCAAATGCCACCAGGACTAGCTCCACAAATGTGGTATATGTTACGTTGATCGGTACCTGGTAAGGCCATGAACCATTGCGTTGCGTGAATAGAAATCGAGGAATTATGAGTGCCACGGATCGAGAGACGCTCTCACTTATTGAACAGGCAGCGGCGAATGGTCGCATCTCCGCGACGGCCGCTGTAAATATCAGGGCATGGCTCAATGAGCCGCGGTTTGCCGAGTACGCCGGCGAGGTAGCCGCCCACGTGGCGACTGGAAAGTGGCAACAGCTTGACGACGTGTTTTGGAACGTGATTCCGTTCGGCACCGGTGGCCGCCGCGGACGGATGTATCCCATCGGCTCGGGCGCAATCAACGATCGCACGATCGGCGAGAGTGCCCAGGGGCTGGCCGACTACGTGAAAGACACGCTCGGTGCCGGCGCGATGCTCTCCTGCGCAATTGCTTACGACACGCGGCATCGTTCCGAGCATTTCGCCCGCTTATGCGCCGAAGTCATGGCCGCAGCCGGGTTCACCGTCTACTTTCTGCAGGGGCACCGCAGTACGCCTGAATTATCGTTCCTGGTCCGCTGCAAGAGATGTTCGTGTGGCATCATGGTCACGGCCAGCCACAACCCGCCCAGCGATAATGCCGTGAAGGTTTACTGGTCGACAGGCGGACAGATTCTACCACCGCACGACAAGGGAATCGTCGAGCGCGTGATGAATGCGCAGCAGATCCAGCGGGCGAACTTCGATGAGATGCGTTCAGCCGGCCAGATCATCGCCTGTCAGGAGGAAGTGGACACCCGGTTTCAGGAAGCCGTTCTAACCCAAGCCACGCCGGGACCACGCAACTTGAAGATCATTTACTCCCCCCTGCATGGCGTCGGTGCGACGGCCGTGATGCCCGTGCTGGCAGGATCTGGATTCCGGGACGTTGAGCTTTTCGCGCTCCAAGCCAAACCCGATGGCGATTTTCCCAACGTACCTGGACATGTTTCGAATCCCGAGAATCCGGCTGTATTTGCCGCGATTATCGAACGTGCGATCGACGTGGGTGCTGACCTCGCTCTGGCAACGGATCCCGATTGTGACCGCATCGGTTGCGCGGCGCCGCTGACCTTTGCCAGGCAGGCACCGTGGCACACGCTCACCGGGAACCAGATCGGCGCACTTCTGGCCGACTACATCCTGGAAAATCGGAAGGCGGCGCGTCGGCTCACGCCCGAGCACTTCCTTGTCCAGACACTGGTCACTACACAGTGCATCCGGCGCATCGGCGACAGCTATGGCGTGCGGACGATCGGCGACTTGCTGGTCGGCTTCAAATGGATCGCCGGCGCGATCGACGACAACGGGCCGGAAAAATTCGTTTTCGGCTGCGAAGAATCGCATGGCTACTTGGCAGGTACGTATGTTCGTGACAAGGATGGTGCGGTGGCCTCCCTGCTGTTGTGCGAACTGGCGGCCAAATTGAAGGCCGCCGGTCAGACGCTGCACGAGAAACTTGATGCGCTGTTCTGGCAACATGGTATTCATGCCGAGCGAACGGTTTCTATCCAAATGCCGGGTAGCGAGGGGATGGAGCGGATGAAAGAAGTGATGGAGGCGTTTCGGGTGGCGCCACCCGCAGAGGTCGGTGGCGACCGCGTTGTTCAGGTGCGCGATTACTTGAATCAGACCCTCACCCCACGCGGTGGCAAATCGCGGCCGCTTGCGGGGCCGAATGGAGATCTCGTCATTCTCGATTTGGCCAGGGAAGGGAATTACGTCGCCTGTCGACCGAGCGGCACCGAGCCAAAGATCAAGTTCTATATGTTCACCTACATGCCGCCCGAACAACTCGCCGATCTTAGCGATGCCAAACAGCAATTAGAGGATCGGCTGTCAAGCATGGAGGACGCCTTACGGAAGTTTGCTGGCGTGTGAAGGTGTCTTGACGAAAATAGGGCGTCGGGACGCCCTGTCCACATACTGCCCGTGCATGGCCCCGATTTGTCGTTCAATGTCCGACGAGCCGATCACAACGCCCGATGACCTGCCCAAGAGCCAGGCCGAGTATTTCGCTTGGGCCGGGCGGAAGGTTCGTTCCATGTTTCCCTCCGCGCCCGGCGTCTATCTCTTCCAAGACAAGGCCGGCCGCGTGATTTACATCGGCAAGGCGAAAGACTTGCGTGCCCGGGCGGGCAGCTACTTCCTCGCTGCCGCGGCGGTCGATCGCCGCACTAGCCTGCTTGTCAAAGAGGCGCACGATATCGACTTCATCGAGGCCGAAAGCGAAGTCGACGCCCTGCTCATGGAATCGCGGCTGATCAAAGACATTCAGCCCAAGTACAACCGTGACCTGCGCGACGGAAAGAGCTTTCCGTACCTGCAGATCACGACGCATGAAGACTATCCGCGCATCGAGGTAACCCGCGAACCGGGGACCAGTGGCGTGAAGCTGTTTGGTCCGTTTCCTAGCGCGGGCAGCTTGCGCGGGGCGATCCACGTGCTTCAGAAGGTGTTTAAGTTTCGCACCTGCCCGCTCGACATCGAAGCCGACAACGACCGCTGGCGATGGTTTCGGCCTTGTTTGTTGGCATCGATCAACCAGTGTACGGCCCCGTGCAATCTGCGAATCAGTAAGGAGGAGTATCGCAAGGACATCGCGCGACTGCGGATGTTTTTGGAAGGGAATCGCCTATCACTGCTCAAGGAGATGCGAGAAGAAATGGCAACCGCTGCGGCTGAACTGAGATTTGAAAAGGCAGCCCGGCTACGCGATGAGATCGAGATGCTCGAAAGCCTCCGCGAGCGGGGTGAGATCACGAAGCACGAGCAGCCTGAAGTATTCTTCATCGATCCCAAGAGGGGTCTTGCCGGCCTGCAAAAGATACTCAAGTTGGACTTCCTGCCGCGGAGTATCGAAGGCATCGACATTGCCCATTTGGGTGGTCAGGAAACGGTCGCTAGTTTGGTGCAATTTCTCGATGGCTTGCCGTTCAAGCCGGGGTACCGTCGGTTTCGCATTCGCGAGGTGGAAGGCGTCGACGATTACGCCAGCATTCGCGAGGTGGTGGCCCGGAGATTTGGCAAGTTGCGCGACGACGCCGACGTGTTCCCTGACATTCTTCTCATCGATGGTGGGATTGGCCAGCTACACAAGGCCCTCGAGGCGTTTGAGGCCCTTCATATGAAGCCACCATTCGTCTTGTCCTTGGCCAAGAAAGAGGAACTGATCCACCGCATGGACCATTCCCAGCCATTACGACTCAGCCGGCGTTCCTATGCCCTGCGACTGCTGCAATATGTGCGCGATGAGGCCCACCGGTTTGCTCAGCACTATCACCACATCCTCCGTCGTAAACGGACTCTTGGCGAATAGGCGAACGCTGCGAATGGCAAACCACCCTATTGGGTAGCAGCCACTGGCTCGCCAGGGTGGCTTAATGCGGGAAGCGAAACTAAAATGTGGACATCTTCACCCAATTCTCTCGCAATGAGTCCACCGTCGTGATAGAATCCATCCCGCTGCTAATGGCATGCGGTCATGCGAGCCTGGGGACATGCCTTCCGGAGCAGCGTTGGGATGGAGGAGAGTATGGATCGCAGGATATTATTTCTCGCGTTCGCGGCAGCGATTTCGCTACCAACCGCCGGTTGGTCCGCCCTGATCATCGACCCGCCGCGGCCGGTCGTGTATCGGGCGACAGTGCAGATCATCGAGACAGCCCTCGACGATGGCACCTCGCCGGCCACAATTTTCGGTGATGCGACGCAACGTGCGAGTATCGAGGCGGGGGTGGACGCCATCTGGTCTCAGGCCGGCATCGATATCGATTTCCTGCCGTCGGTCATCCGCTACAACGACACCTTCGCTTACCAGGGTACGCAAGCCGTCGGTGCCGTCCGCCCGACGAGCGGTTTGCGGATCATGATCAAGAACGCGGGCAACGAGGGCGGGATTCTCAACCCCGATCCATCCGTGGTCAACATGTTTTTCGTCAATGTGGTGCCTGGATTCAGCCTGCACGGTGAGAGTTGGGCAGGGGGCATTGCCAATATCGGCAGCAACGGAATCGACCTGTTCGTGGGGGATAATCTGCTCACAACCCAAAATGGCCGCGACTCGATTGCCACGCTCGTCGCCCACGAACTTGGCCATAACTTTGGGCTGCAGCACACGGCCAGTGGCACACCGAATCTCATGGCTTCCTCAAATCGTACTTCGATGCAACTGACAGACGAACAGATCGCGGCGATTTTCCAATGGCAATTTCGCAGCGACGAGGTCGCCTACATCCCCTCGGGCGGCACCGGCTTCGCGGAGTTGATCCCTTCGGAAATACCCGGCGACTACACACGCGACGGCTCCGTCGGTGCAGCGGATTATACACTGTGGAGAGATTCGCTCGGTTCAACAACTTACCTGGCGGCCAACGGCAATGGCAACAACATCGTCGATAACGGCGATTACACCGTGTGGAAGGACAACTTCGGCCAGAGCGTTGCCCCCCACTCCCTCCGAGGAGATTACAACGAGGATGGCATGGTCGACGCGGCCGATTTCACCGTCTGGAGCGATTTCCTTGGTTCCACGACCAATCTGGCCGCCGACGGCAATGTCAACGGCGTGATCGATGACGGGGATTACACGGTTTGGAAAGAGAACTTCGGCGCAGTGGTGCCAGTGGGGGTATTCCTGCCGCAGCCCGTTCCCGAACCGTCCTCGATCGCAGCAGCCATGGTCGCGGCCATGGTGCTCCTATGCAGGGGGCAGCCTACTTTCCGGATTCGTCGGCATCAAAGATAAACCGATCGATGCTGGCTAACGCGCCCAGTGCCACCGAAAAGCCGACGAATGCCGCGGCCGCCTTGCCGCTTTCACACAGAAGTTCGTAGTCCGGCTGAATCCGCAGTGTTCCAACCCAATCGACGAGCCACCACACGCTCAGCACGGCCGAAATCCAGGCCGCGATCAGAGCCGCCCAGGCGGCAAGTTCGATCGTTCGTTCAAACAGCCAACGCATTGCCCACCTCGCTTTCAAGCCGATTCACACCAGGTTCTTGGCTTTCCGCCGCAGGCCAGGAGTATAGAATGTTCGACGGGAACCGGAAAGGTCGCATGGTGCCGTTGTGTCAGATGGCGGGGAAATCGGCGATGGCTGAGGTGAGCGAACCCTGTCCGGGGCCGTGTTTGCCCTTCAGCAACAGCGGGGCACGTTCCTGCTCGCCAATGCGGCGAAGCTCATCCCGCACCTGGAATACGGTCGCGATGACGTTCGGATCCCACTGCTTTCCGGCCCCCTCGCGTAAGATGGCATCCACCTTCTCGTCGGGGAAGCCTTTACGGTAGGGGCGATCGCTTGACATGGCGTCGATCGAGTCGGCCACGGCGAGAATTCGAGCAAGATTCGGAGTGGCTTCACGTTGGAAGCCGCCCGGATATCCTTCTCCGTCCCAGGCCTCATGATGATGCCGCACAACGGGCAGCACCTTGTCAAGCTGTTTGATGCCGTCAAGGATGTGGCAACCAAGGTCGGGGTGCGTCTTAATGTGTTCGAGTTCGTCCGGCGTGAGCGACCCCGGCTTGCGCAACACGTTGTCGTCGATGCCTATCTTGCCAATATCGTGCAGCAGGCCGGAGAGGTAGATCGTGTCCAATTCCTCCTTCGAGCAGCCCAGCCGGCGCGCCAAGCAGACGGCCAGCCGGGCCACGCGGTCGCTGTGGCCGCAGGTGTACTGGTCCTTGGCGTCGATCGCGGAGGTAAGAGCGCGGACAACGCTGGCAAACAGGTCCGATTGTTCATGGTACAGGGCGGTATTGCCGCTGTGGATACCCAGGATCGTGGCGATGCTTGCCATCAGGCAGGCTTCGACGGTGCCAAACTCGACTTCGCTGTTCGTCACGTTGCCAGCGCCGGTGTGATTGAGCGCGAGTAACCAGCCAAAGTGCCTGTTGCCTTCGCGAATCGGCACGGAGGTGACTTCCCGCACATCTGGATAAAACCAGGTTGGAACACTGGTGGCCGAGCGATTCAATACGATCGGCTCGGTCGCCACATGAGGACCTAGCCGCTCGATAAACGACTCGAATTCGTGCTCCTCGATCGGGCATTCCCCATGGCAAATCAGCACAGGTTGCTCTTCCATTCCCTGTTGGATGGCGGCCTGATCGTGCAAGTCGCTCGAGGAATTAAGCCAGATCACGATACATTTGGCCGGAACGACTGCCGCGAGCCAGGCGACGGACAAACGGCACAATTCGGTGATGCCCTTGGAAATGGATAAGTGTTTTGTCAGCCGATGGAGAAGCGTGATTTCTTCGAACGTATGGAGCAAGTGCGCGGAAAGATCGGCTAACTGCCGTTTTAGTTGGACTGCTGACAGTTGCAGGGCCGCGTTTTCGGTGATGGCCTGGCTGATTTCCTGAATGGCATGAGGAGGCCAGGGCGTTTGCCCTTGCGCCCAGTGGAATGCCTGCCCCGGGTCGATGCCAAACTCACGGGCAGCGGCAGTGATTTGCTCTTCCCGGTCGACCCGCTCGGTCAAAAACATAGCCAGGGCCACGCATGACGGCTCGACCGCCCTGGTGGGAAGTGGCACTGCCAACAACAGCAGCGGGGACATCTCATCAAGAATTTCCGCGCGGCCGCGTTCCGCGATCGTCTGGCACATCGCCAACCGGTTTCCCAACTCGTACGCCAGGCTGCCATGGGCCGTCTGAAGCTCGCTTCCTGTCGAGCAATCAATAACAGCGAGCGGCTGCTTGAAAGCACGCTCGAGTGATTGCACCACTTGCTGGATTTCGTATCGCAAGCACCGGTTCACTTCCGCCGGCGATAACGTGGGGCGATTGCCCGACTGCAACAAGATTCGGTCCTGGTAGAACGCGGTCACGCTCGATGCCTCCCAGTACGGGCAGAAAACCGCCGGCGGCGTCCGATCTATCGGAGTCCAACGCCAATCATCGATGCCGCGGTTCCTCTCCCGAAGCATACGTTATGAGGGGTCGAGACCCGCTTGAGATAAGGGGGAGTTGGAAGCCTAACCGGGCCGGCGCGCATGGCGGGAGCGGAAGGTGCGTCGCGGTTATTCCGGTTATGACGCGCCGCGCCGCTCCGCTCAAAACAAAGAACCCGCTTCAATTGTCCGCCGGCCCCCGGAGACGCTGCTTGTATCGCGCGCTGGCACGCTGCAACACGCCGACTTCTTCGTCCGAAAGCTCGGACA
>JAKEGR010000370.1 GCA_022615465.1 Planctomycetota bacterium
ACTGCGTGGAAATCGAAGTGATCCGCCACATCAGGCGACAAGTCGGCCGGTGGCGACGGCCAACTATGGCCGAGGTCGCGTGTTGTCATCACGAGTCCGCCGTCGCCGACTAACCAGCCACCGGTCGGCGGAACGAGCCGCATGTCATGCATCGACCGCAGTGATCTGCTCGCCAGCGGCGAATGGGTCACCTGGCGATCGACGACGGTGGCGAACGCCCCGGCCATGCCCGCCACGGCACCGCGATTCGGATCGAGAAAGTCGCCTGCCAACCACTGGCCGGAGGCATTCGCGGGATGCGGCTGCCAGCTTCGGCCGCCGTCCTGGGTGGCAAACACTCCGGAGGGAGCGGAGGACGAACCGATGCCGATCGCCACGCCATGCTCGTGGTCGAAGCATTTCACCCGGGTGAGCATGGGCAACCGCGAGTTCGGCACCTCTGCCCAAGTATTGCCGCCATCCTCGGTGCGTAAGACCACACCACTCGACGTGTGCGAAAACGGCCGGCCCGCGCCGCCCGCGGCCCAACCCTGTTGCTCGTCCAGGAAGAACACCGAGTTGAGTCGGCAGCGAACGGGAGTCGCCTGCTGGAGCCAAGTGGCGCCTCCGTCGCGGGTGTGCCAGATGACACCGCGTTCGCCGACAGCCCAGCCTGTTTGATGATCGATAAAGAAAATGGCCGTGAGCGCGGCATCGCCCACCATGGTGCCGTGGACGGGAAGGGATTCTTCCGCGTTCATCGTTGGCTCGCTAGCCAACGTTGGTGTTCCGTACCCCATCACGAGCCAGGTGAACACCAAGAGCCGGACGCGGCAATGCCGGCCAGGTGGCAAACGTCGGACCTCTCCGGACTGCAAGGCATCGTGGCGGTTCATCGTCGGCTTCCTTCCTGGGAAGACAAATGGGGCAATTTCCCTGCGGTCGACGCTTCCTTGTCGTGACGATTCTAATCCGTGGCCGCCGATTCACCTAGTGGACCGACCGTGCCGGAGCGACCTGTTGGCTGCCACTGCTGCGATCCGATTGTTCGATCGGTGCTGATTATGCTAGCAGGGCGATTCGTGCCGAGAGCTGAGCTACACTTGCGCTGCGGAAGTTGGCTGCGAACGCCTTTTGATTGGGAAACGCGATTGGGAATTCCGTCGGAAATCATATTCCATATGTCAGCAAGGAGCGCATCGATGAATGCCGATCGCTTGCAGGACACGGCTGCCACGCTCGAGCGGATCGCCGCCCGTTCGACAACACTCTATAGCCGGCCCACGGTGGCGCTGGAGATATTGAAACTCGCCGAGCAGCCCCAAATGGACGCCCGCGCATTGCAGAAGTGCCTGGAGCAAGATCCAGCGCTGTCGTGCAAAATCCTCCGCGTGGTGAATAGCTCGCTGTTCGGTTTGCGGGTGCAGGTGGGCGCGTTAGACCAGGCGGTCGCGCTGCTGGGCATCAAACCACTCAAGCTGCTGGTATTGGGGTTCAGTCTGCCGGACGGGTTGTTTGCCGAGGTGGCCGCCAAACAATTGCAATGGTATTGGACGAATGCGCTGACGCGGGCAGTCGCGGCCCGGCTGCTCAGCGAGCACCTGTGGCGTCAGCCGGGCGACGAAGCCTTCACCGCCGCAATGCTGCAGGACATCGGAATCCTCGTGCTGGTGCGCGAGCTGGGCAAGCCGTACACCTCGTTCCTGGCCGGCGTCATCGAGGAGCGGTGCCATCTCGCTACGCTGGAGCGCGAAACGCTCGGTTTCGATCACCTGCAGCTCAGTGCGATGCTGCTTGCCCGCTGGCGGTTGCCGGCACGGTTGGTGACGGCAGTCGCCACGCCAAAGCAGACATCCCTGCTCGCGCAGGCCGCTTCACCCGACGCCGATCTGCCGCAAATACTGCATCTGGCTGATTTGCTGGTGGAACTGGTCGGGCAGCGGCGATTACACATCCTGCCCGACTTGCTCGAAGCGGGTGAAGCATTCCACGCATTGACGAAAGCGAAACTCCACGAGTTGGTTGAGCAACTTCAACCGCAGGTGGATCAGTTGGCGCAGGCACTGTCGCTGGAACTGGCCGACGGCCGCGACTATGTGCAGGTGCTAACCGACGCCCACGAACAGATGGCTATGCTCTCGGAGGAGTGTGCCGGTGCTTTTCACTCGCAGCCTTCCGCCGGTCGCTCCGACGCGATGCTGTTGGAGCAGGCACAGAAATTAACCGTGGCCATGCGCAGGTTCCTTTCCGGCACCGGGGCGGCGGAAGCCCGGGCTGCTTCGACGCAGCGATCTGCAATCCGCAAATCCACCGGAGGTAATCGTACACCACCGGTCTTGCAGGTGGCCGAAGTGAAGAGCACGACAACGTTGCAGGGCAAGTTGGCGGTGGCGGCCAATCGCTGCCGCGACCGGCGTCACGAACTGAGCCTGCTGCTCGTGGAACCAAACGTGTACGATTTCCACTCCGATCCGACCGGCGCGGAGGTTGGGGAGCGAGTACGCCGCTCGCTGCGTTTGGCGATGGATCTGCTGGAGAATAGCGACGTGGAACTCGTTGCGATCGGCGAACGTCGTACGGCCGCCATTCTTTCGAACTGCGAACGGCGTGTCGCCGTATCAATGGCCCATCATACGATAGCGAGTGCGAAAGCGATGGAGGACCGTATGGCGGCAACCGCAGCCGAGAGCGCAACGACGCTTTCGGCCGGCGTGGCTACCGTGGCGGGGATTGCCAAGAACTTCGCTGCCGAGCACCTGATCGAGTGTGCGGAGCGTTGCCTGGCTGCGGCCAGGACGTGCGGCATCAGCACCGTAAAGAGCATTGAGGTGTGATATTCACCAAGTGGGCCGCGGCGGAATCTCCCGCGGTTGTGTCTGCG
>JAKEGR010000371.1 GCA_022615465.1 Planctomycetota bacterium
CTATAGGATTCCACTCCCGGAAAACCTTGCCGTTGGATGGATTGGTACAGGCCACCGAACTAGGCCAATACTTGGGTGCTCATACGGCAACATCGAATGGTTGGCGATAATCCTGGAAGCACAAAGCAAGAATCTCGGCCGGCAGGTTCCGGCGGTTGCGGGCCCCTGCAACCAAAAACCACGACTTCCGTTTGTCGACTTTGGCTGTCTCGAGGATTTCGTTGTTTGGAAATTTTGGAACAATCCAGATCGTCAGATCACTGGTTATCCGTGACCTTCCACCAGCGCGGTTTCCGCCTTCGTGCTCTCAGTTTCGAGACGGCCGTCCCTCAGGTGAAAAATGCGGTCAAATCGGTCGAAGATTTTTTCATCGTGGGTAACCGCAAGGATCGCTGCTTCTTGTTCTGCGGCCACCTTGCGCAACAGGTCCATCACGATCCCCGCCCGCTGGGAATCGAGCGCCGCGGTGGGTTCGTCGGCAAGAATTATCCGGGGCCGGTTGGCAAGGGCGCGGGCAATCGCGACCCGTTGGGCCTCGCCGCCCGACAGATTGGCGGGCATCGCATCCTTGCGGTGTCCGACTTCCAGATAGTCTAAAAGTTCAATCGCCCGCCGTTTCGAGTCTACCTTGTCGAACCCGGCCAAGTTGAGAACCACGGCGACGTTATCGGTGCTGTTGAGGAAGGGGAGAAGGTTGTGGAACTGGAAAATGAAGCCAATTTTTTCAAGGCGGAGCTTACGCAAATCGGATCGCAGCCAGCGCCCGCCGTCATAGACAACTTCGCCGTCAAGGCTTAGCCAGCCCGTGCTGGGCTCCACGATGCAGCCGATAACGTTCAAAAGAGTGGTCTTCCCCGATCCGCTCGGACCGAGCAGCGCCACCACCTCACCGGGATGGACCTCCAAGCTCACATCGCGCAGGGCATCGACGCGAGTGTCACCTTCGCCGAAGTGCTTTGAGACATTCCGCACATGGACAAGCGGGTTTTCGCTGCCGGGGCTGCTCATCGCTAGCCCCCCAATGCCGTTGCCGGATCGACTTTGAGTGCCAGGCGTACCCCGAGGGCGCTTGAGAGGACGCAAACAAGGATCACGGCCGCCGCGAGCGCGAGGCCATCTTCAGGCTGGAGTATGACGCGGCGTGGGAAATAGTCCTTGATGGTTGAAATCAAGAGCGCTCCGAATCCGAATCCGATCACGCCCATGGCGAGGGCTTGCTGCAAGATGAGCCCGACGATGGTGCGGTCCGGCGCGCCAATCAGCTTGAGGGTGGCAATCTCTCGCAGCTTGTCCATGGTCATCGTGTAAAGGATCAGCGCGATGATCACGGCTGAAACGATCAACAGCAGGGCTGTGAAGAGCCCGATTTGCTTGCGCGCGCGTTCGACAACGGAGCGCGTCAGGATGAGTTCCTGCTCCGACTGACTCATGGCTGCAAGGTGTTTCCAGCGTCGTGCCGCTTCAGCCACGCTTTCCGGCGAAACATTCGGTGAAACGCGAGCGACCACGGCGTTGATCGTGTCCGTGTCACCGGGACCGGCGCCTCGGGCGATTTCCCGCCGCGCCGCCGGTGGAGCCAGTTCGAACTGAAGCTGCTGGGAATCCTTCAGCGTGATGTAGATGACCGGATCGCCGCCGGATGAGACCTGATCATCGGTCAGGCCGACAACCGTGAACGTGTCACGGCCCAGTTCCACGCGACTGCCGAGCGACAAGCCGGTTCTCTTGTCCGCGACCATTTCATAGTGGCTCCGGCCAATCGGTCGCCCGGCGGTGATCCGATCAGGCCCGCCGGGGCGGCCGGGTTCGTAACCAACGACATAAAGCCGCAGCTTTTCACCGCCGTAGAGTGTCTGGACAGAATGATAGGTCACGCCGCCGGCTGCACTGACGCCCTGAAGCCGGGCAATGGCTTCCCGCGTATCGCCCGGAATACGTGAGGACTCGGCAAAAGGCCCGCGCGTACCCGATTCCACGACCCAGACATCGACAACGGGTGTGCGAACCAGCGTTAGCGCATCTTCGACCAACCCACGGTAAATTCCGATCATAGACAGAACGACGCCCAGCAGCAGGCTCAGCCCGAAACAGGTGAGCAGGAAGCGCCCGAGATTGTGCCGGATATCCCGATAAGCCAGATTCATGGCGAGGTTTCCTCCAGCACCATGGCCGCGCGGCCTTCCCGCATTCCCGGACGCAGCGCGCTGACGACACGCGCGCCTTCCGGCAGGCCATCGGTGATTTCAAGTCGGGAATCGAGTGTTCTGTGGCCGATCGCGACTTTGCGGCGTTTCAACTCGCCGTCCTCCACGGTCCAGACCACGCCGTCGGTCCCGCTGAAATGCTCGATAGCCGTTTCCGGCACCAGGAGCGCTTTGTCGAGTACGCCGGTCGTGATGAAGACCTCGGCCTGTTCGCCGAGATGGAAGCTTTCGGGGCAGCGATCGCAGGCGATATAAACGCGGCGCTCTTCACTCACCCGGTCGCTTTCAATGCCGATGCGGGTCACATGACCCTCGAACATCTGGCGCGGCAGGGAGCGCAGTCGGACTTCGGCGGGCTGACCAACCCGCAGATC
>JAKEGR010000372.1 GCA_022615465.1 Planctomycetota bacterium
ATGAAAGACGGCAAGACTGAGCGAACGATGAGACGCGTGAGTGTGCTAGTCGTGTTGGCAGGCGCAGTGCTTTTTGCCGGGGTGACGTGGGCACAGGATGCCAGTCTTCTGATGGCCCCCGCACCGCAGGTTCCGCAGGGGACGACGTTAGAAAATAGTTCCTTCATGTTTCGTAAATTGCCTCCCGAGGCAGAGCAGCGGGAGTTGCGAATCCACGACATCATCACGGTGTTGGTCGATTACCGGACCAGCATGCTCAGCGAGGGAGATGCAGAGAACCGTAGGACGGCCAGCATCAACGCCGCCTTGCTCGACTGGGTGGGATTCGACGGCAAGGACTTGTTCAACGCACCCATGGAATCGGGTGATCTGCGGATCAACGGCAAGCTCAATAGCCAATACCGCGCTGAATCCGATATGGAGCTGCGCGATGCGATGACGTTTCGCATTGCGGCCGAGGTGGTGGATATTCGACCGAACGGTAATCTCGTCATTCAATCGCAACGCGAGATTCGCAACAACGAGGAGGTCTGGCAGCAGTCTCTTACCGGAGTGATCTCTCGGCAGTCGATTGGCCCCGATCGCACCGTCCGTAGCGATGAAATCCATGAATTACACATCGATAAGCAGGAACGAGGCTTCATCAACGACAGCTATACGCGTGGCTGGTTTACTTTCTGGTACGACAAGTGGAAACCCTTCTAACTCCTTTCGTCACGCAATCCCAGCCCGTCATCACACGTGTGCCCCTGACGCCCATGAACATTTGCCGCATTGTTTCCGTTTGTCGTTTCGCAATACGTTGCCTGGCCTGGTGCGTGGTGATCACCTGTCTGATTGCCGCATCTGGTACGCCAAGCTTTGCCCGCACGCAACTGAAGAATATCTGTCGCATCAAAGGTCAAGAAGAAAACGTGCTCCGCGGAATGGGGCTTGTTGTGGGCCTGAACGGCACGGGTGAAGCGAATGACGGACTCACGATGCGGGCAATCGCCCGCGCGATGGAGATCATGGGCAATCCGCTGGCAATGAATGGCCAGCAGTCGGGTTTGGACGAATTGAAGCGCATGAAGAATACCGCGCTCGTGATGGTAACGGCTACGGTGCCGGCAACGGGCGCACGGCGGGGCGACCAGCTCGATTGCTTCGTGAGTGCGCTCAATGGCAAGAGTCTGGCGGGTGGCCGGCTAGCCTTTGCGTCGCTCCAAGGCCCAAGCACCCAGGATCCGCGGGTATACGCCTTGTGCCAGGGCCAGGTGACGGTCGACGATCCGGAACAACCGATGGTGGCAGTTGTCCACGGCGGCTGCCAGATGGAAGCCGATATCTTCACTCCGTTCTATCGCGACGGATACATCACGCTGTTACTGGACAAAAACCATGCTAATTTCCAGACCGCTGCTGTCATTGCGTATGAGATCGAGCGGAAGCTGGACTACTCGGATGGCGGCAAGACCACTGCGGGGCAGGGAACCGTGCGGGCCATCGATGCGGCGAATATCGTGGTCCGGATCCCTGAAACCTATGTGCAAGATCCGGTCGGTTTTGCGTCGGAACTTCTCGATGTCCGTATTGATGAACACGAGCCGGAGTCGCGAGTCGTCATCAACCCGCGCGCTGGCAGTATCGTAATCAGCGGCGATGTGGAAATCGGCGACGTCATCATTTCGCACAAGAACGTCGTTGTGGAAGCAGGCGTCGCCAATGCGTTTTCACAAGTCGATACTGACCAATCGAGTCAACCGAAGCTGCAGCAGTTGGTGGACCAACTCAATGCGCTGCGAGTGCCGACTCATGATGTGATCGATATCATTCGAGGCATCGAACGTAATGGAAAGCTGCACGGCCGGCTGATTATTGAGTAGTCGCATGTTTGCAGTCACGAAATCAATGGATCAACATGAACAGCATTAGCACTGTCCAATCCGCAATGACTCAGTTTCCCGTGCCCACATCGGTCCATCACCGATTGGGGGAGGCGAGTGGGAATGGCTCAGTGCGGGCCAATGGCAGGTCTCCCCAAGAGGTGCGCGAGGCTTTCACCCAGTTCGTCGGACAGACGTTTTTTGGCCAGATGATCAAGGCGATGCGGTCCACCGTGGGCAAGCCGGCGTATTTCCACGGTGGGCGCGGCGAAGAAGTCTTTCAAAGCCAACTCGATCAGACCCTGGCCGATCATCTGACCGAAGCAACCGCGGAACAATTTACGGAGCCATTGTTTCGAGTGCAGTTTCCTCATTTGGCCTCCGAGGAATCCGCCACAGCAGATTCTATTGCCGATCGAGGCCTGAGCCAGTTGAGCTCGCTGGCACGGCGATAGGAACCCGGGGCATTCTAGGCAGTTCGTTCAGAACATTGAGGAATTCGTCCATTGCCGACATCCAACTTCCAGACGCCGATCATGCATAACGCTTGGGAATCTGACATCGCCGCGCTGCTTTCCGAACTTGCCGACGTTCAGTCCGCGTTGTTGGAAGTGCTGACCGAAAAGAGGCAACTTCTGGCAACAGGCGACTCCCAAGCCCTGTCGGCGATGGCCCTCCGCGAACAGACGCTGATCGACCGCTTGCAAGCTTGCCATAACCTCCGTCAAGTACTTTTAGACCGCGCGCAACAGCAACAACTGCCGGCTGATAGCATCCGCTCGCTCACGGCAGCACTTCCGGAAGAAAGCCGCCAACATGTGCAGCCGACCATCGACGAAGCGATCCAGCGTTCGCGGTTCTTGCAGCACCAAAGCCTTACGAATTGGGTGCTGGTACAGAGATCGTTGCTGCATCTCTCGCAGATCGTTGAGATTATTGCTACTGGCAGGCGGTTCAAGCCGACATATGGAAATGGCTCGGATCGCCAGCCCAGTGGTGCGCTGGTAGACCAGGCCGTTTAGAGTGACTTAGCAGCAGACCCTGTCCCTGGCCCCTTATCACCCGGTGAGGAGTCCGAGACAGGGTTTGCAGTCGTTGCCAGCACCGTGCAGTACGCGGTGCCAGGTAAAATCTTTTCTTTCAATCGCCTGGCCATGTCTCTTTTCGGTTCGATTCAAATGGGCGGCAATACATTGCGGGCGATGCAGATCGGCCTGCAAGTGGTTGGCAACAACATCGCCAATGCCAACACGCCGGGCTACATTCGCCAGGAAGCCGTCTATGTACCCGCCCCGGTCCAGCGCCAAGGTCATTTGATTCTTGGATTGGGCGTCGAGGTTGATAGCATCATCCAGAAGGTCGACCAATTTGTACTCGACCGTCTGGCAGGTGCGCGCAGCGATCGAGCCAACGCGGAAGTGCAAGAGGGCGCGTATCGCGATCTAGAAGTGCTTCTCAACGAGCTTTCGGCGGAGGTCGATTTGAGCAGCGCTTTCACCGGCTTCTTCAATGCGATTGACGAAGTGCTGAAAGACCCAGGTAATGCTGCAACGCGAAGTCTGGCTATAGGCAAAGGCATCGCCCTTACTGAGAACATTGGCAGCCTGCATGACCAGGTATTCAGCCGCCAGCAAGAGGTGAATGAGCGCGTCGGGGCCATTTCGGATGAAATCAACTTGCTGTCCCAGGAAATTTCCAAGCTCAATGTGCAGATTGCATCGACGGAAGGGGGTGGCACGTCGAGTAGCCAGGCGGGTGCGTTGCGTGTACAGCGACAGGAAGCGGTCAACCAGCTCTCGGAATTGATCGGC
>JAKEGR010000373.1 GCA_022615465.1 Planctomycetota bacterium
ATTTCGGCAAGGCCGTAGAGCGGTAGCTCCAGGTGCAGATCACTGGCATGCACCAGTCGTAGTGTCGGCTGGGTCATCGACGCCTCCGTGCGGGAAAGATTCTTGAGGGGGGCGGAATCTTTTTGGCGACCAGACAGCTTCCGCAAGCCACCAAGAACGCGGACCCCCGTTCGCGATGCGTCAGTTTACCCCCTAGCCCGCAATTCTCCAACTTCAGCTTGCGGCGCAAGCGGATGCTAGCGTCGCGATGGTTTGCTGGTGGGGCGACGAGGCGGAGACGCAGGCGAGCGGCCGGTCGCCACGGGGCGGAAGTTCTTGGCCTGGCCAGTCATTTCGTAGAGGAACCGGCTCGGGGTGGTAGGTCGCGGTTTGCCCCATTTGCGGCGCGTGAGAGCGAACGACAGCGTCAAGAACTCCCGCGCCCGGGTGACGCCCACGTAGCACAGGCGGCGTTCTTCGTCGATCGCGGAGTCGTGTTCCATGGCGAGCGAACGCTTGTGAGGCAGGATCCCATCCTCCATGCCAACCAGATACACGTGCGGGAACTCCAGCCCCTTCGCACTATGGAGCGTCATCAGGGCCACGGCGTTGCGGGCCAGTTGCGACTCTTTTTCGTCGCTGTCGTCCCGTTGGTTGAGCATCAAGTCGTCGAGGAAACCTGACAGGCTCATCTGAGATGCGGCCCGACGATCACGGTCGTAGCCGGCCGCCGCATTCACGATTTCCTCGATCGACGCAAGTCGCGATTCGCGTTCCGCGGGATCCGGATAAAGCTTCAGGAGCGCATCGCGGTATCCCGTTTTGTCGATGACATTCTGGACGAGTTGCGCGATGCCGAACTTCCCTGCCAGAGCGCGCAACTCGTCGATGAGTCGGCGGAAGCTGGCCACGGCCGCGGCCGTCTTCGCATCGACGCCATCGACGACGATGGCGTCGGGCAAGACATCCCACAGGAACTTGCCGCGTGAGGTGGCCTCGTCGAGGAACCGTTGCTGGGCCGCGTTTCCGATGCCGCGCGGCGGCTGATTGATGATGCGTCGCAAGGCCGGCTCATCGTGTGGATTGTCGATTACTTTCAGATAGGAGAGGATGTCGCGCACTTCACGGCGATCGAAAAACGACATGCCGCCGATAAGGACGTAGGGAACATTGGCCCGACGAAGCTCCGTTTCAAACGACCGCGGCTGTTCATTGGTGCGGCAGAGGATGGCGACATCGCGCGGCTGTGCGCGGTCCTGTTCGATGAGTTGCCGGATGTCGGTGACAACACGCCGGGCCTCGTCGGTTTCGTCCTGACACTGCATAATGGCGGGCCGCAATCCGCCGGGGCGAGCCGGGCGAAGCGTCTTTTCGTGCCGGTGGCGGTTGAATGCAATCAGCGTGTTCGCGTAGTTCAAGATCGCGGCCGTCGAGCGGTAGTTGTCCTCGAGCCGTACCACCTTGGCTTCGGGCCAGTCCTGCTGGAACCGCAGGATGTGAGTCACTTCCGCGCCCCGCCAGGCATAGATCGATTGGTCGTCGTCGCCCACGACGCACAGATTGCGGTGGCCGATCGCGAGGGCCTTCACAATGGCATATTGGCTGTGATTCGTGTCCTGATACTCGTCGATCAGTACATGGTCAAACCGCGCGGCCTCTTCGCGGCGGACGGTTGGAAACCGTGCGAACAGTTCTTCGGTGAGCAGCAGCAGATCGTCGAAGTCGACAATCCCTAACCGCTTGAGGTTGCTCTGATAGCGGCGGTAGGCCATGGCAGCCAGGTGTTCACGATCGGTTTCCGCCGCGGCAGCGGCCTGGTCGGGCCGAACGGAAGCGCTCTTCCAGCGGCTGACCACGGCGATCAAGTCACCGGGAGACAGCGCGGCCGTTGGTGCCCGCAATTCGCGGAGTACCGCGCGGGCCTGGCTTTCCTGTTCGCTGCGATCACAAATGGCGAATTTCCGCGGATAGCCAAGCCGTTCGATGTGCCGCCGCAGGACGCGGACGCAGAGGGAGTGAAACGTCGAGATCTCAGGCCGAGCGGTCTCGCGGCGTTGGCGGCCATCGGGCGATGACTGGCTGCGTACGCCCTTTTTGCTGCCGCGGGCCAGCAACTGAGTCGCACGTTGGAGCATTTCCCCGGCTGCCTTCTTGGTGAAGGTAACGGCCAGGATCCGATCGGCTGGCGTGCGGTGGCGGATCAACTCGGCAATACGGTAGGTAACAACGCGAGTCTTGCCGGTGCCCGCGCCGGCAAGCACCAACAGCGGGCCTCGCAGCGTCCGCACCGCCTCCAATTGTGCCGGGTTCAAATCAGCGGGCATGAAAATCCGTTTTCAACGGGCAGTGTGGGCGAGTTCCAGAACCCGTCCAGCGTACATGGCGCCGAAACGATCCGCCAGACGCCCTTGACGGTAAACTTTGGCCGGTTCTACACTCTCCGGTAGAAGTTGGCGTTAGTTGGCCATGCCCTTATAGCCGTAGGCTCCTCGCAAACTTTCAACCACCGCGTTTTTCGCAGATACAATTCCAAGAAGGGTCGGCTGGGTTTCACTGGAAAATTCAGGCCCTTCACGACACCCGAAAACCATCCCCATGAAATCTGAACATCGCCACGAACTGGAAACGAACGCCCTGGCCAAGAACCTGGAGGTCTGGCTGGAGCGGGTTCGGCCCTACGCCACTGCGATGGCCGGTTTGTTGCTGGCTCTGGTCGTGCTGATGTTTGGTTGGTCTCTGTACTCACGTTGGGCGGCTGCACAGCAAACGGAGGCGTGGAATTCGTATAACCTGGCAGTGGAGGGCCTTATTCCGAATTTGGAGCTGCTGCGAGCATCGGCCGAAGAGTATCCCGGTTCGAAAATGAAGGAGTTGGCGGACATTACCTGGGCCGACGGCCAGGTATGGATGGCCAGTCGCGATTATGTCTATTCTCGCGGGGCAGCCACGGAGGCACTTGAGCGTGCCCGCAGCGCGTATGAGGGCGTGATCCGGTTGAGTTCCGACCAGCGGCTGGTCAATCGCGGGCGGTTTGGTCTGGCACGCATTTTTGAGATGAAGAATGAGTTGGAAAAGTCGCGGGAAGAATACCTGAAGGTGGAAGGCGCCTTTGCTGAGTTGGCCAAACAGCGGGCGGAACAATTGGCTGAGAAAGACACTCAGGAAGCGTATGCTTGGCTAGCTACTGCTCAACCGCCGCGACGGCTCGCACCCACGGGGCCTGGAAGGCCAGGTCAACGCCCGGACTTCTCGGCTGATAATTTGCAGCTTCCCGGTGCAACGCCGAACGCCGAATCGACCGGCGGTCAGACCGGTGCC
>JAKEGR010000062.1 GCA_022615465.1 Planctomycetota bacterium
AAGTCGGGCCGACTGGATTCGAACCAGCGACCTTTTGACCCCCAGTCAAACGCGCTACCAGACTGCGCTACGGCCCGAATGCCCTAGTATCGCACAACGCCCGGGTACTGGCAACGGTGCCGTTTCTAATCGCGAAGGTACTCTACTGGGCAGTGTGAGGGTTGGCCGGAAAGGTCTATAATCGGTGGTCGCCACCGGTTCTCCATGACCATTTATGTGATGGGTGGCACGCGTACTCGCAGTGATGAGCACTAGTGGAATACTTGACCGGGGCAACGAGCAACCTGGCCACAGTTCCGGCGGAGGGAGTCTTAGATCGTGAACGAACACTTTGCCGATCGGTTGGCGAACGCGGTACGACGGCTTCGAACTCCGGTGTGCGTCGGTCTTGATCCGCGTTGGAAGCAGTTGCCCGACCCGCTGCGGAGGCATATTGCTCGCTCGCCGAGCGCAGTGGCCGATGCCTATAAGAAATTTTGCTGTGGCGTGATCGACGTCGTCGCGCCGCTGGTGCCGGTGGTCAAGGTTCAGGCTGCGTTTTTCGAGGAACTCGGGCCGGACGGCATGGTGGCCATGGGGCAAACGATTGCCTACGCGCGTGAGCACGGTTTGCTGGTAATCCTCGACGGCAAGCGAAATGACATCGGCAGCACGGCCGAGGCCTATGCGCGCGCCTACCTCGGGGCCGACCAGAATCCATGGGGTACCGACGCCCTCACGGTAAGCCCCTATCTTGGTGATGACAGTCTTGCGCCGTTCGTCGATACGGCCTGTGAACGCGGCGGCGGCGTCTTTGTGCTCGTGAAGACGTCGAACCCGGGCGGGCGGATGCTGCAGGATCTGGTTGCCGATGGTCAGCGACTGTATCGGCGGGTCGGGGAACATGTGGAGCGGTTGGCCGTCGAAACAACTGGCAACTGGGGTTATGGCTGTGTCGGAGCGGTCGTCGGGGCGACGTTTCCTGATCAGCTTGCCGAACTACGCGAGGCAATGCCTCATGCATGGTTCCTGGTACCCGGCTTCGGCAGCCAAGGAGGCACGGCGGCGGACGTGGCGGCCGCATTCGATGCCCGTGGCCTGGGAGCCATCGTTAACAACTCTCGCGGCATCCTCTTCGCGTACGAACGTCCGGAGTATCGCGAGCGGTTCGGCCCGGACCACTGGCAAGCAGCGGTCGAAGCGGCAACGCGGGCAATGGTGGATGCGCTGCGAGACGTTGCCCGTGGGTTGTAGCTGATTGGTTCTTCGACTTGTTGAGGCTATTCGAACGGATTCCGCCAGACAACTGGGGCCGAGCCTCTGGGTGAGTGGACTATTGAGGCAACGAAGCCTCGCAAGGAAGATAGTCCATCTCTGCTGGACGGTCATGTTCCTCACTGGCCATGAGATAGCTCTTTAGGCTGCGAAGCAAACATCGTGCCTTGTCCAATGTGGCTTCGCGGCGACGATCGCGATCGCGCCGTGGACGAATGGTCACCTCGATCCGTGTCTCGACATAAATGCCTGCGGCAAAACCCTGTGAGTTCGTGCGTTCATGGTGATGCTGGGTCAGGTTGAGTTGAATCAAGAAGGTCGTGGGACGATCGCCGGTTCTTCGACTCGCGGGGAAGCCGTCGCTCACTTCCAAGAGTAATTCGTTGTTTTCGGTTTTTACAATCTTGGCTTGCTGATCGGCCACGAAGCCTCGCAGCTTCTGGATAGCCACTTCAATAGGAACCGTGGTACGAAGCGTCGTTTCCACGATCGCACCGCTGCTCCAAGATGGGAACGGCCACCAACTCTTCTTCGGCTTCTCTTTCATCATTCCGTCTCCTAATTGAACAACCTGATTACGACCTTGATCCTTGGCTTGCAGCAGCGCGCGGTCAGCACGCCGAAGCAGTGTTTCCGGTATGTCGCCCGCTTGCAGTTCCGTTACACCAAAACTCGCCGTGATCGAGCGATTACCCAGGCAGGAGTGCCTTGTTTCGGAGAGGTTCCTTCGGATCACGTCGGCCTTCTGCGTGGCGGCGGCGTTTGTGCAGTGGGCACACAGAATCGCAAACTCCTCCCCTCCATAACGGGCCACCAAGTCGCCAGGGCGACAAAAGGATTTCAGTATCGAGGAGAAGGTGATAATTGCCTGGTCGCCTGCCTGATGTCCCCACGTGTCGTTGATCAGCTTGAATTGGTCGATGTCGCACATGATCAGGCTGCAGGGCAGGTGCGATTCTTGATGCGCCGTGACAAAGAAAGCAAGCATTCGATCGAATTCGGCCCGATTGGCCACTTGTGTCAGCGGATCCTTGGCGACCTGAACATGAAGCGCGTGGCATTTCTCTTCCAGGGATGCTTCCGACGACACATCATGCAATAGCACGATTGCACCGTGGATGGCGCCCTCGTTGGTACGCACGGGTACAACGTGCATGTCCACTGGAACCAGATGCCCCTGCCGGCCCAGAATAGCCACACGGCCAATCGATTGGACACCCGTCGCAATGGCCTGCGCCACTGGGCAAGCTTCATCGGGAATCTGTCTCTGGCGCGGGTTATGCATGTCCAGCAGAGCGGGCTGGAAAGTCTGTCCGCAGGCCGCGTGGCTGCTCACGCCGGTAAGCCGCTCGGCGCCAGTGCTCCACAGTGTGATCGTTGATTGGCCATCGACAAACACCACGCCGTCGTGCATGTTTTCGATCAGTTTCTTTTCAAACTGCGGCGTCGTTGGATTGGTCTGCCGCTGCTCCGGAGGCGAAACCGGCTTCCAAGGCAATCCGCAACCGTCATGGGGCAGCCGCTGGAGCCAGCGACGCGCCAGCTTTCCCGTGAATAAGTTCTGATCCTGCAAAAACAATTCGTCGAACGAGCGGACGAGTTCCGGGTCGAATTGGCTGCCCGCGCATTCGTACAGTTCGGCCAAAGCCCGCTCGCGCGACCGTGCAGGGCGGTAGACATGATCGGTCGTCATCGAGTCGAACGCATCGACGATCGCAAGCATTCGAGCACCTGGCGAAAGCTGTGCTCTCTGCCATTCTTGTTGGCCATTGCAAGCGGCGTACCAGGATCGGCTGCCGAGAATGATTTCAAGGACATTTTGGGGGATCCCGCAATGCGCGAGAATCTCTTCGCCCATCCCACCGTGACGATTGATTAGGGCAACTTCTTCCGGTAGCAGCCGGCCGGGCTTCATCAATATCTTATCCGGCACGCCGATCTTGCCCACATCGTGCAGCAGTGCCGCCACTTCCAGCGCATCGCGAGATTCATCATCCATTTTCATCGCCGCCGCCCAGGAACTGCATGCAATCGCCACACGCAGGCAGTGAGACGCGGTTGGGGGGTGTTTCACACGCAATGCGGAGTGCAGGCCGCAGGCAATTCCAAGCCGAGCAAGCACCAAGTTGCTTTCGTGGATATTCGTTCGAACATGGCTTGCCGAAAGTCCACCTTCTGCCGCAGCCTCTTCGAGAGATTGCAGGAGTGACGAGATCTCAGCAACGTACCGCGTCGCGTCAACCACCCCCCCAGGAGAGGCAGGGGGGTGTTTCACATCGAGTGCCGAGGCAGTACATAAAGGATCGACTTGATCGGCCATGATTGCTGTCAGATCACGAGTTCACGAATCCAAGGGCGCGGCCCGACACCCTGGCCAATCGTAAGCGGCTTCAGGGCAAAATAATGGCTGCGGGGAAGTGACAGAGTCCCTTGAAAATCTAGGTTGGATTTCCCCGGCGGGCAAAACCTTGCATACGCTTTCAGCATTTCTCTCGTCGGGTCATTGGATATCCTTTCCCGAGTCGACCATCAGCAAGCTCAGCCTCAGCATTTGACCACACTTCCACACTGACATAATCGTCACAACCGGTTGCTGCGGCCCGTGAGAACAGTCGCCAGCAGTGGAATGCCGAATTGGATTGTGCGTGCCATGCTGGCTATACCGCTTGCCACTATTATTTTGCCTTGGTTGCTACCACGGAAAACACCATGACGAATTTTCCGGGCCGAAATGGCCGACGACGGCGTGTGTTGAACGAGGATGTTTTGTCTGCATCGAGCTCCCATTTGGCGTTACGCGCCATGCAGGACGAGGAAGACGCCACCGCCACGGCCCCACGCTATAGCGAAGCCGCTGGTGTTGAGCATCATCCGCAGATCACCGATTTTATTCCTCGCCGGTATCGCTCCATCGCGCTCGTTGGGCTAACCGGTGCTGCAATGGTTGCTGTACTGGTTGCGATCAATACCTTCGTTGTGCCGAATTCTCAACGACTCGGGATGCCGCACAC
>JAKEGR010000374.1 GCA_022615465.1 Planctomycetota bacterium
CGCTGGTCGAAGGAGAAGGCCGCCGAGTGGTATGAGCAGCAGCCGTGGCTGGTCGGCAGTAATTTCATCCCCTCGACTGCAATCAATCAGCTCGAGATGTGGCAACCAGACACGTTCGATGCGGAGACGATTGACCGAGAGCTAGGCTGGGCAGCAGCGATCGGATTCAATACGGCCCGGGTGTTTCTCCATGAGATCCCGTGGCAGGATGATCGTGCCGGCTTCTTCGAGCGCATCGACAAGTTTCTTGAGATTTCCTCGCGGCACGGCATCCGACCGATGTTTGTGTTCTTCGACGGCGTGTGGGATCCCGATCCCCAAAGCGGTCCGCAACGACGGCCGCGGGCCGGCGTCCACAATAGCGGCTGGGTGCAAAGCCCTGGTCGGGTGGTGCTCGCCGATCATGCCAGGCAGGATCTGCTCGAGCCGTACGTGAGAGAGGTGATCAAGCGTTATGGCAACGATGATCGTGTGTTGGCATGGGATCTGTTCAACGAACCAGACAACGGCAACGCAGGCAGTTATGGTCCACTAGAACTGCCTAAACCTGAAAAGGACAAGGCAGCCGCTCGATTGGTGCGACGGTCGTTCGAGTGGGCCAGGGCCGTGGGGCCGACACAGCCCGTTACGGTAGGATTGTGGTGGGGGCCGCCATGGAATGATCCGGCAAAGCTCAGCCAGGTTCACCAGGCCGCGCTCGAATTGAGCGATGTCCTATCGTTTCACGAATACGGAAAGCCAGAGGATGCAACACAACGGCGAATCAACGAACTCCGCGGCTACGGGCGACCGCTACTCTGCACGGAGTTTATGGCCCGGGGCAACGGCAGCACGTTCGAAGCAGCCCTGCCGCTTCTGAAGAAAGAACGGGTGGCCGCCTATTGCTGGGGCCTCGTCGATGGCAAGACGCAGACAAAATATCCGTGGTCGACTTGGCAAACGCCGATCTTGGACGAGCCGGATCCGTGGCACCACGACATCTTCCACGCCGACGGTCGGCCGTATCGCGGCGATGAGGTCAAACTGATCCGCGAACTGACTGGGCGGTAATCCACGTTGGGGGGACGCATCCGTACCGTTCCGCACGCGCCCCCGCAGGTTTTCTTCGTGGTAATGGCGACGACGGCTGACATCTCCAGAAGGTCCGCCTATCATGACGATATGACGAATCGCGACATCGCAGCCGCTTTCGAACAGGTGGCCGACCTGCTCGAGTTTCAGAACGCGAATCCGTTTCGCGTGCGGGCGTACCGCAACGCGGCCCGGCGAGTTGGCGATCTGACCGAGTCAGCGGCCGACATCGTGGCCGATCCGGAGCGAGAACTCACGGAGCTGGAGGGCATCGGCAAGGATCTGGCCGAGAAGGTCGAAGAACTGGTCCAGACTGGCGCGCTCCACATGCTGAATGAGCTGGAACAGGAGGTTCCTCGCGGGGTTCTGGCGCTGCTAAAGATCCCCGGCATGGGACCGAAGAAAGCGGCGGCGCTTCACAAGGAACTTGGGATCACTTCGCTGGAGACGCTCCGCACGGCATGTGAGGCCAGCCAGGTGGCGGCCCTCAAGGGCTTCGGCCAGAAGACGCAGGAGAAAATCCTGGCCGGCATCGACCTTGCCGCGCACGCTGAAGACCGGATGGTCTGGGCGCACGCTGACGCGATCGTGCAAGAACTGCTCGCTCATATGCGCGCGTGCCACGGCATCCGGCAGATGGAAGTGGCGGGCAGCTTCCGTCGCGGCCGAGAGACGGTTGGCGATCTGGATCTACTGATCGACGCGGATAACGCCAACCTGGTGATGGATCATCTGCTCACATTCAACGAGATCGCCACCGTCATTGGCCGCGGTGATACCAGGCTCTCGCTGCGACTGGCCCGTGGCCTGCAGATTGATTTGCGCGTGGTGCGGACTGAGTCGTTTGGCGCCGCGTTGCAGTACTTCACCGGCTCGAAAGATCACAACGTAGTCCTCCGCGGCATGGCGAAGGATCGCGGTCTGAAGATCAACGAATACGGCGTGTTCCGCGTGGCGGCCGGATCTGCGGAGCAAGGCGACGCGGCCGAGGACGACGATGAGCCTCAACACAAGGTCGAGTCGGCCGACTACGTGGCGGGCCGCACCGAGGAGGAAGTGTACGCCGCCTTGGACCTTCCGTGTTTCCCACCAGAGATCCGCGAAGCGCGCGAGGAATTCAAGTGGGCCGCGGAGGGGGAGTTGCCGAAACTGATCGAACTGGCCGACCTGCGGGGCGACCTGCACATTCACACGACGGCCAGCGACGGTCAGGCCAGCTTGCGCGAGATGGCTGCCGCGGCCCAGGAACGGGGCCTCCAGTACATCGCGATTACCGACCACTCACCCCGCGTTAGCATGGCAAATGGCCTTTCTACCCAACGGCTGCGAGCGCAGTGGGCCGAGATTGAGCAACTGAATCGCGAGTTGGAGAACTTCAGCGTCCTCAAAGGGATCGAGTGTGATATTTTGGAGAAGGGCGGAATGGACTTGCCCGACGATGTCTTGGCCGAGGCCGATTGGGTCATCGCCAGCGTCCACTATGGACAGCAACAATCGCGGCAACAGATCACGGAGCGGATTCTGGGCGCGCTCGAGAACCCGCACGTCTCCATCATCGCACATCCGACGGGCCGGCTGATCAATCGCCGCGAGGCTTACGCGGTGGACCTCGACGAGGTGTTTTCAGCCGCCGCTCGATGTGGCAAGATGCTGGAACTGAATGCTCACCCGACGCGGCTTGATCTGAACGACGTAGCCTGCGGCGCGGCGAAGCGGCACGGCATCCCGATCGTCATCAGCAGCGACGCACACAGTGTTGGCGGATTGGACGTTCTGCGATATGGAGTCTTGCAAGCCCGTCGTGGGGGACTTACGGCCCAAGACGTTGCCAACACGCAGCCGTGGTCCAAGCTCAAGCGGTTGCTGCGGATGAAATAAGGGGCGGGAGAAAACCTGATCGGTTTCACCGCGGCCTGATCTGACTCAGGATTTGGTCAGCACGCCATTGACCAAGCGTCACGGTCATGTTGATGTGTTGACTGCCGCGCAGAATTTCAAGGCGGACTTCATCCCCGGGTCGATGTTCGGCAATTTTTGCCGTGAGATCCTTGAAATCACGCACGCCTTGACTGTCAAACGTCCGGATGACGTCCCCCACGCGAATGCCCGCCGCAGCGGCAGAGCTTCCAGTCCGCACATCCGCCACGACCGCCGGACCTGGGCCGTCCGGCGCCGCACCGCCGACGCCCAATAGCGCGCCGCGCCGGTAGTCAATGGTCACGCGCGGAAGGGTCTCGCGGAGCGGAGGGATTTGATCGGCTTCCAACTTCGTGCCGTACAACCAGAGCGATTCGATCATTTCAACGTTGGTTAGCGTTGCAAGCCCCTCGGACGTGATGTCCGTGCCGATGATGATGACCTGCCGCACACCCTGCAAGTCCGCGAGATACTTCAGCCCCTCGTCTCCGCCGCGCCAACCATCATCAAGGACGACCTGGGCGATCGTCAGCCGCTCGGTTCCGGCGGGATACTGTTGCGCGATGTACTGGCCCCCAAGCTCCTTGATCGCCTCGGCCGCCTCTTGATGACGAAGTACGGCGAGCGATTGTTTCGCGGCGGCGACTACCTGGGGCCGGTTCTCGAGTTGGGCGAGCCGCTCGAGCGCGGGACGTCGTAGCCTTGGCTCCTGGCCATTACTTAGCTTTCTCAATATCCACACGGCGCGATCGGCTGGCTCGGGGCGATCGCCGCTCGCCGCCACGAGCAGCGGATCAAGTGCCGCCGGGCCGGCTGCCAGCAACTGAGCCGTGGCCTGCTCGCGAACCGCGTACCGATCATCATCCAGTTCAACAATCCAAGCTGCAATCTGCTGTGCTGAAGGAGCCGTTCGGACACCATCCACCTTTTCATCGACGGGCGAAGGCCGCGGACTTCCTTCGGAAATCAACTCAGATTCGCTCGGTTGCAAGCCGGCTGCCGGCGGGGCGGCTTCTTCCCCCCCGACCACCGGCGACCCAAGTGGGAGGAACGCCAACCCAGCGACCGTGATGCCGAAAACCAAGAGACGCATATTCATCACTCAACACGTTTTCCTGAAAATGGCAAGTTGAACGTCCAGGAGTTATCTTACATCAAAGCCCCTTCTCAAGCATAATCGATTGCTTCGGCCGGCACGCGAGTATCTGCAACGTGCAACTGCGGATTGCAGTTGTTTCCCAGCCGTAACAATCCTCCGCAACCTGTCCTTCAACTCTCGATCATTCCATGCAACTAGCCGTACTGGGCACCGATGCAGACATCCGGGCACTTGCGGTGGCAGCCAGGGAAGGAAGCCACGAAATCGTCTGGCTGGGAGAAGTGCGGCCAGAGGAAGCTGCCGCATTTGAACAACTCGCGCCGGGAGCCACTCGTGGTTCCCCTTGGGAAGTCCTGCTCGACCCGGCCACGGCGGAGGCCGTGCTCGTTGGCCGTGGCACAGCCAGCGAAGATCTGCGGTTTGAGCAATTGAAGCGACTTGCTGCCAACGGTGTGCCGATGCTTGTGGTTCATCCCATCTCGTGTTCCGTGCTCGCATACTATGAACTCGATATGTTGCAGCGCGAGACCGGCGGCATCTTGCTGCATTTTAATCCGCTGGCCGGCCATCCTGTTCTGACTCGGTTCGCGGAAATTATCCGTGGCGGTCACGACGAAGTCGGTGCCATCGTTCAAGTGATCTGCCTCAACCACGCGACCGACAAGACGCATGCCGGCGTGCTTGGTCAGTTGGCGCGCGATGCGGAATTGCTGGCCGACGTCGCCGGCAACATTCGCCAGGTAGCTGCGGTTGGTCCACGACCTGCGGACGCATCGTATGCTTCGCTCCAGGTGCAAATGACATCGTCCGTTGCTTCTTCGCTACGGTGGTCGATCGCTCCCCCCCGGGACGCCACAGCCGGAGCAGAACTCACGCTGGTCGGCGAGCGTGGAGTTATCACCGCCCGCTTTGCCGCCGAAGAATCCAACAGCCGACGCACCCGCTGGCAAGTGGAAACCTTGGTTGGCCATCAACGCCACGAGGAACCACCGCTTATCCATGATCCAGCGAAGGCAGCGATCGCGAGGCTGGCCGACGCATTGCACAAGGACAACGCCGCACGTCACGCGTCGCTGTCGACCTGGCCCCAAGCGACACGGTCGATGGAAATCGTGGATGCGGTGGAATTGAGCCTCCAAAAGAACCGCACGATCGAAGTTCATCAGCAGCAACTTACCGAGAAGCTTGCATTCCGCGGCACGATGGCCGCTCTCGGATGCGGATTGTTAATGCTCGGGTTCCTGGTGGTCGTTGCCGTAGCCCTGTTGGGTGGCGTCGAGACGTTCGTCGAGCAACCGCTCTTGCAGCGATGGCCCGTCGCACTGCTGACAATTCTGGTTTTTTTCCTTCTACTCCAGACCGTTCCTATGCTGACAACGAAGCAGAAACAACCGGCATCGACACCAAGTGATAGCAACCAACCGCTGAGCTAGCAGCGGCACCTGGCGGCTTGGGGCGAGTTTGCCGCCGAAGCAAAAGTTTCTGATTGCGTAAAGCCGATGGAAAGAGCGAGTCGCTTGGCGTTGCGGGGATGCTATGTATTCACTGGCTTGTCACAAGTGGCTCACAGGAACCGCCGTGTCACATCGCACGATCTCAATTCGGAAGCTTAGTCTGATCGCTGGGACGCTCGTGCTGGGCATCCTGGCCCCGCTCCCTGGATGCATTGTCAATCCATACCGCGGCACACACCAGGCAAACACCTCTCAGAAGATTTCGCGCCTCGCCGAAGTTCCTCATGGCCAATCTACCTGCGCGTGCCAAGGCCATGGCGAGAGACTCTGCTCCGAGGAATGCACCGCTAGCGGGGACGAGCCGGGCTGCGCAGCCGGGTGCGATCCAGGCTTTGAATTGCCAGCCGACGATTTTGCTACCTGCGACGAGATATCGCCGGCCAACTGTCAGACCGCGCCGTGCGACAACATCACCGATCCGGCCTGCTTGAACGCCGTACCGTCCTACAGCCTGGCACTACTGCATTGTGCCGCGAGTCTGCCCGTGTCGGCCTTTGCTGGCATTGCTCATGGATGTATTCCCGCGGCGACCATGGGGCCTCCCGAAATCCCACCCCCCGGCCGCTTCCATCCTGTGCCCACGCGGCCGGTCTTCACCCCTCGCGACGAGGCGGTTGCCACGATTCCCTCGGGCTTGTGACGCGCGATCAGTTAGCGAACGCCGTCGCATTGGCAAGCATCGGGAGTTCACCGACCTCTGTTGCATC
>JAKEGR010000063.1 GCA_022615465.1 Planctomycetota bacterium
ATTGGCCGACCGGACTCGGCTTCGAATACTGGTATGGCTTTCACGGCGGGGAAACCAGCCAGTGGGAGCCGCAGCTTTTCCGCAATGAGATGCCGGTCGAAGCCGGCAAGCGACCCGAGCAGGGCTATCACCTAACAGAGGATCTCGTTGACGACGCAATTGTCTGGATGAATCGCCAGGAATCCATAGCGCCAGAGAAGCCGTTCTTCGCTTACTTCGCGACCGGTGCCGCGCACGCCCCGCTCCATGTTCCGCAGGAATGGGCCGACAAGTTCAAGGGGCAGTTCGATCAAGGCTGGGACAAGGTACGGGAGGAAACGCTCGCGCGGCAAAAGAAACTCGGCCTCGTGCCCGCCGATACCAAGCTCACGCCGCGACCCAAGGAACTTCAGGCTTGGGACTCGCTCTCGGCGGATGCCAGGAAGTTGTATGCGAGGCACCAGGAAGTCTTCGCCGGATTTGTTGCCCACACGGACTATCACATCGGCCGGCTGCTCGATGCCGTCGCCGCGCTTCCCGACGCCGAGAACACGCTCATCATTTACATCGCCGGGGACAACGGCCCCAGCGCCGAAGGCAGCGTGACGGGCACGCTCAACAACATGATGACCCAGAATGGCGTGCCCGACACGGTGGAATCGCAACTCAAGAAGCTCAACGAACTCGGCGGCCCGTTGCACGAAAACCATTACCCGGTCGGCTGGGCCTGGGCGGGATCGTCGCCGTTCCAATGGATGAAACGCGTGCCCTCCCATTTCGGCGGCACCCGCAACGGCATGGTGGTTTCCTGGCCGAAAAAGATCGCGGACAAGGGCGGCATCCGCACGCAGTTCCACCACGTCATTGACGTCGCGCCGACCCTCTACGCCGCCGCAGGCGTGACTCCGCCAAAAGCAGTGAACGGCATCGCGCAGATTCCGTTGGCGGGTGTGGATATGACCTACACCTTCGCGGATGCCAAAGCGCCGGGCACCCGCACGACGCAGTATTTCGAGACCGGCGGACACCGAGCGATCTATCAAAACGGCTGGGTCGCCGCATCCTTCCACGGCGTGCCGTGGGCGCTGACCGGTTCGATTGGTTTCGAGAATAACAAGTGGGAACTCTACAACATCGAGGAGGATTTCTCGCAGGCGGTTGATCTGGCGGCACAACAACCGGAGAAGCTGAAAGAACTTCAAGCAGTGTTCGATCAGGAGGCGAAGAACTTTGGCGTCTATCCGCTCGACGACCGCTTTGCCGAGCGCGGCGTGAATTCCGACCGACCGTCGGTGGTGAAGGGCCGCACTGACTTTCGCTACAGCGCCGGCACCACGCGCATTCCCGAGGGCAGCGCGCCGCCGATCTACCAGCGCGGCCACACCATCACCGCGCGAGTCGTGGTTCCCGAAAGGGGAGCGGAGGGTGTGATCCTGGCCGAGGGTGGCAGTTCGGGCGGTTACACGCTGTTCGTTCAGGACGGCAAGGCGCACTATGAATACAACTTTTTCGGCAAGGCGATCTACCGGGTGAGCTCTGCCGACAAACTGCCTGCGGGTGAGGTGGAGATCGTGCTCGATTACGAGCAGAAGCCATTCAAGCGCTTCGTCGAGACGACAGGCGGGCCAGCCACGCTCCGCATCAATGGCAAGGCAGTCGGCTCAGGCATGATCGAAAATGCCGTGATCGGCCGCTTCTCCGCCACGGAAACCCTCGACATCGGTATGGATCTCGGCGCGACCGTTTCCCGTGCCTACCACGACAAAGCACCGTTCGCCTTCACCGGCACGATCAAGGATGTCAGCATCCAGTTAAAGGAGGTCCAACAATGAAAGCCAGATCACTCATCATCTTCGCTGTGCTACTTGTCCCGGCAGCCTCTTTGCAGGCGCAGGACCGCACGGTTCTGCCGCCGCCCACGCCGGAGTTCAAAGGCAAGATCGGTGAGACCTATAAGGACTCCACCCCCGACTTCTCGCCGGCCCTCCCGCTGAGCGCTCCCAAGGGCGCGCCGAATGTTTTGATCGTCGTGCTCGATGACGTCGGCTTTGGTCAACTCGGTTGCTACGGTGGGCCGATTGGAACTCCGAACATTGACAAGCTCGCGGCGGGTGGGTTGCGCTATAACAACTTTCACACCACGGCGCTCTGCTCGCCCTCGCGCGCTGCGTTGTTGACGGGTCGCAACCATCACGCCATCAGCATGGCCGCGATTACCGAGGCGGCCACCGGTTTTCCAGGCAACTACGGCTCCATCCCGAAGAGTGCTGCCACCATCGCTGAGGTTCTCAAGCAGAATGGCTACAACACGATGGCCCTCGGCAAGTGGCACCTCACACCCTACACCGCCTATACCGCCGCCGGGCCGTTCGACCGCTGGCCACTTGGGATGGGCTTTGAGAAATACTACGGCTTCCTCGGTGGCGAGACTGACCAGTGGGCACCGCTGCTCATTCAAGACAACACGATGATCGAGACGCCGAGGCGGCCCGGCTATCATCTCACCACCGATCTCGTCGATCACACCATCGCCTATATCCGCGATCTCCAGCAGACCAGCACTGGCCGGCCGTTTTTCACCTATCTCGCTCTCGGGGCCTGCCACGCGCCATTGCACGCGCCGAAGGAATACATCGAAAAGTATAAGGGCAAGTTTGATCAAGGCTGGGACAAGGTGCGCGAGGAAACATTCGTGCGGCAGAAGACGCTGGGCATCATGCCTCCGGACGCCAAGCTGCCGCCGTCGAATCCGGGCATCCAGCCATGGGTCGAGTTGAACGACAACCAGCGCAAGGTCTATACAAAGTTGCAGGAAGTGTTCGCGGGTTTCCTCGACCATGCCGATCATCAACTGGGGCGGCTCCTGACCGCGCTCGACAACCTGGGTATCCGAGACAACACACTCGTCATCGTCGTCTCCGACAACGGAGCCTCTCAGGAAGGATTACGGGACGGCACGTTGAACACCGACCGCTTCCGGAATTACTTCCCAGACACCGTCGATGAAATGGTCAAGAACCTCGACGCGGCCGGCAGCGCCTCGACCGATCCCCATTATCCGATGGGCTGGGGCATGGCCGGCAACGCGCCATTCAAGCGATGGAAGCAGGATACCCACGCCGGCGGCAACACCGACCCGTTCATCGTGTCCTGGCCGGCGAAGATCAAGGAGCACGGCGCCATCCGCAGTCAATACCATCACCTCGTTGATGTCGTCCCAACGTTGCTCGAAGTCACCGGCTTACCGGTGCCGACGTCCGTCAACGGCGTGAAACAACAACCCATGCCCGGAGTGAGCATGGCCTACACCTTCGCCGACGGCAGCGCCAAGACTCGCAAGCAATCGCAATATTATGAGATGCTTGGCAGCCGGGCCATTTGGGCCGATGGCTGGAAGGCGGTGACCTGGCACAAGAAGGACTCGGATTATGGCGACGACAAATGGGAACTCTATCACACTGACGAAGATCCCTCCGAGTTCACCGACCTCGCGGCAAAGAAGCCGGAGAAGCTGGCAGAGTTGATGAAACTGTGGCGCGAAGAGGCCGGGAAAAATGGCGTCTTTCCGCTGGACGACCGCCGTTACGAACGTGTCGCCGATCCGACCCGGCCAGTCGCCGCGTTGCCGAAGGACGAATACACTTACTATCACGGCGCCTCGATTGTTCACCCGCTCGCCGCGCCGCAACTGCTCGGCGTGGAGCACACGATCACGGCTCACGTCACCATTCCTCAAAAGGGAGCCGAAGGCGTTCTCGCCTGCACCGGCGGCGAGTTCGGCGGCTGGAGTTTGTTCCTGAAGAACGGCAACCTTCACTACGTCCACAACTACCTCAAACTCGTGGAAGCCGATGTCGTCTCGCCCGACGTGATCCCCGCTGGCAAACACACCCTCAGCGCGCACTTCACGCCGACCCAAAAGAACCTCAAACCGGACTACTTCCTCGGTGACCTCGTGCTGTCGGTGGATGGCAAGAAAGTCGCCGAAAAAAAGGGCATCAAGATGGCGGGCCAATACAGCTCCGTCACCGGCTACGGACTTCTATTCGGTCGCAACACCGGCACGCCCGTCAGCCACCAGTATGAAGCGCCCTTCACATTCTCTGGTGAGTTGGCGAAGGTGACCATCAGGGTTGGTCCACCGCTCAAGTGACGAATGGAGATAACTTCCATTCCAATTCCAACATCAAGGTCTCCCATGAAATCAACCAAACTCCTCTCCACCCTCGGCCTCGCGCTGGGCGCAGTGTTCGCGCCCTTTGCCGGCGCGCAGGAAATCTTGCCGTTTCCGCCCACGCCGTCCGCCAGCGTCGCCGGGCCGACGTTGCAGGAATCCACGATGAAATGGCGGAAGGAGCCGGATCGCCTCAAGCCAGACGCCCCCAACGTCTTGATCGTGCTGATCGACGACGTCGGCTTTGGTGTCGCCGACACCTTTGGCGGCGAGGCACACACACCCACGCTCACCCGCCTGGCCAATGAAGGCATCTTCTACAACACCTTCTGCACCACGTCGATCTGCTCACCCACGCGCGCGGCGATCCTGACCGGACGCAACCACCACCGCGTCGGCAACGGCACCATCGCCGAGCGGGCGTCCGACTTCGACGGCTACACGGGGATTATCCCCAAGACGTCCGCCACGATTGCCGAGGTGCTGCACCACTACGGCTACAAGTCCGCGGCGTTCGGCAAGTGGCACAACACGCCCGCCAACCAGACCACCGCGATGGGGCCGTTCGACCGCTGGCCGATCGGCCACGGGTTCGACTACTTCTACGGCTTCATGGCCGGCGAAACTTCGCAGTGGGAACCCCGGCTGTACGAGAACTTCAACGCGGTCGAGCCGCCACACGATGAGAAGTATCACCTCACCGAGGATATGGTCGAGAAGGGTCTTGCCTGGGTGAAGCGGCACCAGGCCTTCTCGCCCGACAAACCGTTCCTAATGTATTGGGCGCCCGGGGCCGTGCATGGTCCACACCACATCTTCCCGGAATGGGCCGACAAGTACAAAGGCAAGTTTGACGACGGTTGGGACAAGTACCGCGAGCGCGTATTCGCCCGCGAAAAGCAACTCGGCGTGATTCCCAAGGAAGCGAAACTGACGCCGCGGGATTCCACGATGGCCTCGTGGGACAGCATTCCCGATGCGGAACGGGCGTTTCAGCGCCGGTTGATGGAGGTGTACGCAGGGTTCGTCGAACACACCGACGCCCAGGTTGGCAAGCTGGTCGATGGATTGGAGCAACTCGGCGTTCGCGACAACACCATCATTCTCTACATCTGGGGTGACAACGGTTCGAGCGCCGAAGGACAGAAGGGAAGCGTCAGCGAACTACTGGCCCAGAACAATATCCCGAACACGATTCAGCAGCAGCTTGCGGCGCTGGAAAGCCTTGGCGGACTGGATGTGCTCGGCGGCCCCAAGGCCGATAACATGTACCACGCCGGCTGGGCGTGGGCCGGCAGCACGCCGTTCCGGTCCACCAAGCTCGTCGCAGCACACTTCGGCGGCACCCGCAATCCGATGGTGATTTCCTGGCCGAAGGGGATCAAGCCGGACAAGACCCCGCGGTCGCAGTTTCACCACGTCAACGACATTGTGCCGACGCTGTACGAGGTGATCGGCATCGAGCACCCCGAGGAAGTGGATGGGTTTAAGCAGGATCCGATGGACGGTGTGAGCATGGTCTACACCTTTGCCGACGCCAAAGCCCCGGGCCGGAAGCAAACGCAGTACTTTGAAAATAATGGCAGCCGCGGCATCTACCACAACGGCTGGTTCGCTTGTGCCTTCGGCCCGTTCATCCCTTGGGACACGCCGGGGTCGACCGCTCGCCTGAAGAACTGGGATGCGAAGAACGACCTGTGGGAACTCTACGACCTGACCAAGGACTTCTCGCAAGCCGACGACCTCGCTGCGAAGGAGCCCCAGCGGCTGGCGAAGATGAAGGAACTATTCCTGGCCGAGGCGAAAGCGAACAAGGTGCTGCCCATCGGCGGCGGACTATGGACGCGATTTCATCCGGAAGACGCGATCACCAGCCCGTACACGTCCTGGCGATTCGACGCGACCACAACCCGGATGCCGGAGTTCACCGCACCGGGCCTCGGCAAGAAGAGTAATCACGTCGCAATCGACGTCAAAGTCGGCCCCGACGCATCCGGCGTGCTGTACGCCCTCGGCGGCGCGTCCGGCGGGCTTGCCCTCTACATGGATAAGGGGCAGTTGGTGTACGAGTACAACATGCTTATCATCGAGCGAACCGTTGCGAGGAGCAAAGGCGACATTGCACCCGGGAAGCACAGGGTCGAAGTGGACACCACGATCGCAAAGCCTGGTGCGCCTGCGGAAGTCGTTCTCGCCGTGGACGGGAAGGAAGTCGCCAGGACGACGGTAAAACGCACCGTGCCTGCCGCCTTCACGGCCAGCGAGACGTTCGACGTGGGCGTCGACCTCGGCTCGCCCGTCTCACTCGACTACTTCGACCGCGCGCCGTTCGAGTTCAACGGTCAGATAGAAACGGTCGATATCTCGCTCAAGTAGCCTTTGGCATTGGCTATCGGCTGCTGGCAAATCCGCGTAACGCCTCTGCCCGCCGAAGAATACCGCCTGTGCCAAGAGGCGAGCGATTGCCGACGTCCCAACGTGGCCGCAGTGCAACAGCGCGGCCTCACATCGCCGCGACTGGTTCATTGCGGGCAACACCGATGGCGATGTCGAGGGTAGCGTCGGTGGTAGCGGGCGCCGCTACGGCCTCCGCGGCAGCCGCATTGAAGTTGGTGGCCGCCGCGCCATTGGCCGCGTTTGGCGCGATTCCGCTGTCAGTGCCGCGATAGCCGACGAGGTGGGCGGCGTCGGCCGACGAAGAAACCTGCGGAGTTCCTGACGTATTTGGCTTTCCTCCCGCGGCAACCGCCGTAGCACGACGTGTGTCGATGTCGGGCGTTATTCCGACGTTGCTGATTGGGTTGCCGTTGGGGGAATAGAACTTGGCCGTCGTGAGACGCAGCCCCGCGCCGCTTGTACCAAGCGGGAAGATGCCTTGCACCGAACCCTTGCCATACGACCGCGCGCCGACAATTTTGCCGCGGTGGGCGTCCTGGATCGCGCCAGCGAAGATCTCGCTCGCGCTGGCGCTGTCGCCGTCGATCAACACAACCAACGGCACGCGCCAAGTGCCCGGACGGTGGGCCGCATAGTTGAAGTTCTCTTGTTCGCTGCGGCCACGGGTGGAGACAAGCGGGCCATTGGCAATGAACTTGTCGGCGATTTCGACGCTCGCAGTCAGCAAGCCGCCGGGGTTCCCACGCAAGTCGATCACCAGGCTCCGCATTCCTTGGCGATGAAGATCCCACAGGGCCGCTTCGAGATCGCGGGCCGTGGTCTTTTGGAACGCCGGAATGCGGAGATACGCGACGCCAGTGGCCGGCTCAATGATCTTCACGTCCTCGAGACTCGGCACGTCGATCTCCGTGCGACGAATGGTCAGGGTGCGCGGCGCCTGGCTGGGCGTAACAACCGTGACGCGAACCAGGCTCCCCTCTTCGCCCGTGAGCATCGAGGCGGCTTCGTCGGTCGACATCTCTTGGGTGGCCTGACCATCGACGGCAATGATGTGGTCATTTTCCCGGATGCCAGCGGCTTCGGCGGGGCTGCTTGGGATGACATGCACGATCAGCAGCGAGCCTTTGTCGGCTTTCAGCTCCACGCCGAGACCGACGAAGTTGCCTTCAATCTGGGAATAGATGTCTCGGAACTGATCGGGTGTCAGGTAGGCGGAGTAATGATCCAAGCCGCCAGCGGCCGCCGCGGTAAACTCGAGATAGGTAGCCGTTTCATTCAAACCGATGCGGGCATCGGCCAGCCGGGCGATTTGCACGGCAACCGCGAGGGCATCGTTTGACGAGCGGATCGCGTACCGGCTCGCAAGCCGCAGCATGTCAACCCGCAACTGACTCACTTGGTCGCCCTGGGCGCGGATGCCGTTCGTGCGCAGGAACTGCTCCTTCGCCAGCGCAAGGTCCATCGCTCGGACACCACGCTGCGTAAGCTCTTGCCATGGTGGTTCGGTGTAGTAATGGGCGCTGATCTTGCTCAACAGGTCGCCGTAATGTTCGAGACCTTGACGCGGACGCAATGCTCGAACCGATGCGCAGAAGCTCTGGTCGTCGTAACGCTGCTCAAAGCTGTAATGAAGCCGTGCAACGTCGAAGCGGTCTTTCAAGGCCGGGTCTTCCGGATGCTCGTGCAGGGCCTCTTCGTAGTGGCTCAGCGCATCGGCCCAGTGGCCGTCGGTTTCCAGCGTGCGGCCTTTTTCCAGCAGACTGCTGATCGCCGCTGGAGCCGCCTCGACGGGGCGGGCGAGATCGTTGGCGACCGGCAATTGCGGGGCGCGAAACGTCTGCGCCGAAAGCGCAGACACCGCCAGCAACGCTGCTGCAGCCAGAAGCCACGCGAAAGATACAGGGCGGACGATGGCCAAAACCCGTTGTCGCATCGATACGTTCCGTCGCTAGTTTGTGAGGGCCTTTCGCGTCACGTCCGTCAGGAACTCGCACCTGACGCAGGTGAGCCAGCGTCGCGGGCGTCCGATCGGAAAGCCAGACCCGCATTCCAGGGGGCCACCGCGAGTATAGATCACGAAATGGCGCTGGTCAAAAATCTGGCGACGCTTTTTTCTGCTTACCGCGGCAGCCGCGCCACAACGTCGTTACAATGTGCGCCAGCCGAAATCCGTGGTGCCGATCGATCAGCCTGCGACACGAAAACAGCGAACGACGGTTCTGCCGGCCGGCATTTCTCGCACGGTAATAACCGTTGCGCGGGATCGGCCGGAAAAGCCAGGCCAAACGGCTCGACCGATACAACCGATCAGCCATTCACCGATACGCGAAAGGCAAGTCCGCACCGATAACCAAGTCGAGATCCAACCTCTGCCACACCGCGGTACTCGCGGCCCGGTTTGCCTGGCAGAATCCTGCATGACGCCTGCTGTTCCCATGCGGCGACCCCTCGGTCGCGCGGCACTCGCTAAAGGCCCGAAGTGAGCGGCGTCTTGCCATCCAGAAGCCGGCAATTCATATCACCGGCAAACAAGCTCCTTTGGAGAACGTTGCTGAAAGGATTACGCACGCCATGTGCGATTGGTTTGCAACTTCGTAGGAGTTTGATCACGCGCAAAAAAACTACGGCGGCAAAGTTGACTGGATGAGTTGGGCTTCCAGTTGGGCAAGAAAGGTCTGAGGATTGCGTCGGAAGCGGTGGCGTTGACGTTGTG
>JAKEGR010000375.1 GCA_022615465.1 Planctomycetota bacterium
GGGTGGCTCGGCATGTGCCGTCTTCTATATGTTTCTAGGCCAAACGAAAGCCGATTATCCTTTCCTCTGGCGATACTTTGCCAGCCACCCGGTCCTGATCATCACAACGGTCCTGTTCTTTGTCGCCTTGGCGGCACTCATCATGCGGTCGTTCGGCCTGGTCAGCCAAATGATGTCACTACGCCAGGTGTCGATCGGTTTGATACCTGCCGACGGGCAACCGATCGCCGAAGGCAGCCGACTCCTGGCGCAATTGGACAAACTGCCCGAGAGAATGCAGGACTCCTATCTCGTCCGCCGGTTGCGCGAGGCGATGCAATTCGTCTGCCGCAAAGATTCGGCCGAGGGTCTCGATGCGCACCTTCGTCATCTTGAGGAGCTCGATCTAGCCAACATGAATGCGGCCTATGCAATGGTCCGCATCGCGATTTGGGCCATTCCGATCCTTGGTTTTCTGGGCACGGTGGTTGGCATCACGACGGCGGTTGCCAATCTGTCGCCCGAGGCGCTCGAGCAGTCGATGCCACAGGTGACGGCCGGCCTTGGCGTCGCGTTTGATACGACGGCCCTGGCGCTGGCGTTGGTGATGGTGTTGGTGTTCACCAAGAGTGCCGTCGAGAAGCTGGAGGAACGACTATTATCGGCTGTCGATTCCAGAGTGTCGGAGGAAATGGTCGGCCGGTTCCAAACCCTTGGCACGGACAGTGACCCCAACGTGGCCACCATCCGTCGCATGTCGGAGCAGGTTCTCGCCACTGTCGAGAAACTGGCTGCGCGGCAAACCCAACTCTGGAAGTCAACGATTGACGAATCGCACGAGCATTGGGCCGAGGTCGCCGCCGGTGCCGGCCGACTAGTTCGTGACTCGCTCTCGACCACATTGAATAACAACCTGGATCGGCATGCGCAACTTCTCAACGACGGCGTGCTCAAACATGCCGATCGACTCAACGCCAGCGCCGCGCAGCACGCCGACAAACTGGCCCGCAGCGCGCAAGACACCGTCGGCCGGCTCCGCGAAGGCTTGGAGAACCTGGCGGAACTGCTGGTCGAAGCCCTCCACCAACATGGCGAAGTGATGGTTGCCAGTGAACGCGAATTGGCGCAGGAAAACCGCCGCCATCTTTCCGACGTCGAGGCTGCCCTCGGCGAGGCGATGGTCGTTGCCGCGGACAGGCAGGAGCAGCTCATCCTGCAGAGCGAGCATCTGCTCAAGGAAATTCAGGCGTCCCTCGTCGAAGCGGCTGGTGCAACCGTTCGTCAACAGGAGCAACTGATCAAGCAAAGCGACGTGCTGCTGCGAGTCGTCGATGCGACCGGGCAGATCAAAGACCTCGAAGATTCCCTCAATAAGAATCTTGCCGCCATCCATCACACGACGGATTTCGACGAACTACTTCACCGCTTGTCGGCTGCCGTGGGGTTGCTTGGCGACCGGCTCGGCCAAGCGCCACCCAGCTCTCCCTCCATGACAATCGAGAGCGGTAAGTCTTCCCAGCATGCCGCATGAGCCGCGTTAGACCCCACGACAACTCGGGCAATGTCTCGCTCTTTCCGTTTCTCGCGGTGCTGATCTGCACCATGGGATCGCTGATTGTCGTACTGCTTGTGGTGACACGACTCGAACGAAACCACGCGAAGGAACGAGCCGCGACGAAGGCCCAAACCGCGGCTGCCTCGGGTGGAAAACAGGACGTTGCTGGCGAGGCTTGCCGTGAACTCGCGGAGGTGGAACGCTATCTTGCTGAACTCAACCTGGTTCGAAACAAGGCCGAGAACCAACTCCAAGGCGACCAGCTCCGTCTGCGCCAAGTTGAAGATCACATGCGCCGGCTGCAAGATCAGCTTGCCGCGTTGCTGCTCACCGCCGAAGAGCTTGACGCCATGAGCAAGGAGCATTATGACGATCGCGACAAAGCTCAACACGAACTCGAGCGACTCCGGCAACTCATCGCGGAAACGCGAGCGGCGATCGATTCGCTCAAGAAAGAAGCCGCCGGGAAAAGGCGATCCTACGCAATCGTGCCGTACGTCGGCCCCAATGGCACCACGCGCCGGCCGATCTTCATTGAATGCCGCGACAATCAGGTAATTCTCCAGCCCGAGGGGATCACGCTTTCCGAGGCTGATTTTCTTCCTCCTTTTGGTCCGGGGAATCCGTTGGCCGCCACGGTTCGCACCGCCCGCGAGTACATGATTCGCCAGCAAGCCGCCGATCAGCGAGGAGCAGACTCCGAACCTTACGCATTGCTGGTCGTTCGCCCGAGTGGCATTCAGCTTTTCCACGCAGTCAAGAAAGCGATGCAAAGCGCCGAGATGGAGTTTGGCTACCAGTTTGTTGATGGCGGCTGGGAGTTGAAGTTCCCGGTTGCCGATCCGCAACTTGCCAACCTCGAGTATCGAGCGCTCGAGATGGCTCGGGCCAGGCAGCAGGTTCTGGCCGCTGCCGCTCCACGCGTGTACGGCGGGTGGAGAACAGGGGCCGACGGCGGCTTCGGCAGCGAGGATTTCGAAAGCAACGAAGTCGGCGACGCCGGTCTCGGCCAACAAGACGGTGGCTTCCGCGGGGAACAAAGCGATCTTGATGGCGACCTGGTCTGGCAGGAGGAAAGCGGCCCGGCAGGTCCGCTCAATATCGTTGCTGGCGCTGGGTCAGGCGGCTCAGAAACCGGCCAGCCAGGCTCCGGCCCCCCCGGTCAAGGAACAACAAGCGAACCCGCCCTACAAACCGGACAAGCCAACGGCGGCCGCCATGCTCCGTCTCAATCCACGAGCGGCACGACGTCCGATGGAAATGGTTCTGTCGACGGAAACCCCTCCAGAGCGACGCAAGCTCAAGCAAATGCTTCAGACGCTGATGGTCCGATCGGGGGCCAGGGGGGCCGGGGCCAGGATGGCCCCACGAACGGTGCGCTGGCGGCCGGCAAGCTGAGCGGCCCGCCACCAACCGGCGGACCTGGCGGTCCGAACGCGTCGGGAAATCCTGTTTCCACGGGCGTTTCCCCAACTGGGGCTGCGGCTGATGCGGCCAATTCCGCGGCCACGGGCGCGGCGACTTCAGCCGTCAGTCCATCAGAAGATGCTTCCGCGGCCGACGGCCAGAATCCGCCGGGCAACATTAGTTACGTGGCCGGTGGATCCCCCTCTTCGGATGCCAGGGAAGCCGCCGACAACGGTCCACGAACCATCGCGAAAACACGCGGCATCGACTGGTCGTTCCGCGACCAGAATCCCGACGCCGTGCCGATCCGCCGTACGATCCAGGTCGTGGTTCGGGCCGATCGCCTGGCGATTTTGCCGGACGCCGGTCAGTCAACCGACTCGGCGTCGGGCGGTAAAGAGATTCCTCTAAGTGGCTCCACCGCGGATAGCCTGGAGGAGTTTTCCAACACGCTTCGGACCCATGTAAAGAGTTGGGGCATTGCCGGCAAAGGGCTGTACTGGCGTCCCGTGCTGGAACTCAACGTCGGACCGGACGGCCAGCAACGCGCCATGGAGTTCGCTCGCTTGATGAAAAACAGCGGCCTGGAACTGCGCCGTGCGGCGACGGCGCATCGCAATCCCGGAGGCGACTCACGTGCGACGCATTAACAACGACACCGTCGAAATGCCGGGTCAAGATTCGTTCCTGGATGTCGTGACCAACATCGTAGGCATCTTGATCCTGCTCGTGATGGTCATGGGCGTCCGCGCTTCGCGATCCATGGATCAGGTAGCGTTGGTAAGCCCAGCCTTCAACTCGCCCGCGGAACCGGTCGATGAGAATCAGCGGAGCGAACTGATCCGTTCCGCGACCTCGGCCCAACGCGATGTGGCAGGTTTGATCCAGCGTGCGGTCAGCATGAACCAGGAGGCCCAACTTCGCCAACAAGAGCGGCTCATGCTCACCACGCTCGTGGCCGAAGCGGAACAGGACATCAAGAATCGCCGGGCGAAGCTCAGCGCCGAAGAACAGCGCGACTTCGATCTCCGACAGAACCTCACCGAGGCACAAGGGGAACTGGAACAGCTTACTCGTGAACAGGTCGCAATTGTTTCCCAATCGCCCGAGGTCGAACAAATCGATTGCCTGCCAACGCCGCTTGGCAAGATAGTCACCGGCAAGGAAGTTCACCTCCGAATTGACCAGGGCCATGTGGTGTTCGTCCCACTCGACGAACTGGCGGCCGAAATGAATGCCGATGCAAAACGCAATGTTTGGCGGCTTCGCAACCAGTCTCGCTTCACCAGTCGGATCGGCCCCATCGAAGGATTTCGCGCGGAGTACATCGTCGGGCGGGTTGCCTTTCGGGCCAATTCTTCCGCAGGGGTCGAAAGCTCAGGATACATGGCGCAGCTTATCAAAATGGAACTCATCCCGGAATCGTCCTTGATGGGCGAACCGGTCGCCCAGGCAATCTTGCCCGATTCCGATCTCATGCGTCGATTACGCACCCTCCCGCCAGACACGACGACTGTCACCATGTGGACCTACACCAACAGCTTTGCCGACTACAACACGCTGCGGCGGGCACTATTCGAGTTGGGCTACACGACCGCCGCCAACCCGCTGCCCGATGGTGTGCCGATCACAGGCTCTCCTTACGGAAGCAAATCGGTGACCGATTAGCTGCTCGCCAGCGGATCTCGACCGTTGATTTCTTGGAAAAACGCATCCAGCACGTAGGATGGGTTCGCTGCGTAGCGGGAACCCTTCGCTCATACCCCGCTATTCCGCATGGCCGATTATCGTCTCTGGCGGGACTTACTTCGTATCCGTTCACGGGTACTAAAACGCATCCAGAAACCAACGCGTTATTCGGTACGTTTCTGCCGGAGTTCCGCCTCAGTTGCCTCATGCTTGCCGACATGGCAACCCGTCGGCGAAAGCATTGCCCGCAGGAACAGAATCGATGCTCCGATCACCAGCAGAGAATCAGCAAGGTTGAAGTTCGGCCAAAGCCACCGGTCGTTCCACTGAAATAAGATCCAGTCGCGCACGGCATACACCGGCTCGCCAGTCCGCGGACCAGGCCCCGGCCAAACCTCGCCAGGCAGGCCGAGCCGGTCGTATAGATTTCCAAGCACGCCCGCCATGACCCCGCCGAGCGCCAGCGTCAACCACGGGTCGCGCCCGGCCCCAAACCAGAACAACCACGCGGGAATAGCAATGGCCGCCAGGATACTTAGTGCGGCGAACAGCCACACCATGCCCTGCCCCATCCCGAAGAGCGCGCCTTCATTCAGACTCAATTGAAAACCGGCATGGCCCGGCCATAGCCAAACCGTCTCGCCACTGCGCAACTGCGACCAAGAGAACATGGTCGACTTGGTCGCCAGGTCCGCCGCGCAACCCAGCCCGGCAATCAGGGCAAACCACAGATATCGGCTCGGCGGAACGCGGTCCATGGTATTCCCTTTAGAGTCCTGGGAGTTGCCCTCGTCTGGTGTACGGACATCACCAAGAACCGCCGGAAGAGATACGGGCCGCCGAGCACGCATCCCGCGATGCTCAGCGATTTTCGAGATGTTTCGCACACTTGATGCATACGGGCGTGTAGGGAATCGCATTCAACCGTGTCTTGGAAATCAAACCATCGCACTCGACACACCGCCCATAGCTTCCGGCATCGACACGCACAAGCGCCGCCTCAATCATTCCAAGCGTATCACCCTCGGATTCCATGCGACTCAGAGTAAATTCCTGCTCATAATTGTCGCTGCCTAACTCGGCCATGTGGATCGGCATGCTATTACTGTCGTCCCCTACTGTCCCGGATTTCCTGAGCGCGACATCCGCCATCGTCGTAACATCGCCTCGCAGTCGCGCACGAATGGCCTGGAGTTGTTCCTTATAATCAAGCAGGTCAGACTTCTTCATCAATGGCTCTCCCAAGGCGTCAGATCGCTCCGCAAACCAGCGGAATCGGTTAATGGCCCGAGACTTGTCATTTTAAGCAAGCAGCTGCATAGTGTCCAGCGGTGCAGCGGCTGCAATGCACGATCCGAGCCGAGTTGCGGCTCTTCGCTCAGTCGAGTAGAGTAGGTAGACTATTACCAGGGATCCAATCGAGAATAATCTCCTCCTTGAAGCCCCTCCCGCCGGGAGAGGGTTGGGTGAGATTTCTCGAGCGGTTTCTAAGTTGTTTGGTGATACGGTTTTTTGTTCTTGTGATTGCTTCCAGTCGCGCAAATTGAACTGCCGGATGCCAGACGCAGAGAGCCTGATTGTTGACATTGCTGTCGGCATCGGGACGGATCGATTCGCCAAGGGACTTCGCTGTGGCTTCTGCCGTGCAAACCAAGACCGACCTCGCTTACCAGCGTTGCATCATGCCGGACTGCGGGGCAACGTATGACGTCGGCGAAGTGCGAACGAGTTGCGATGCGTGCGATGCCTTGCTTGATATCGCGTACGACTGGGATGCACTTCCCGTACCCAAGTCTCTCAGCTTCTTCGAAAAAAAATGGAGCCGCCGCAGCGAACCACTCTGCCACAGCGGCGTGTGGCGATTCCACGAGTTGCTGCCGTTCGCCCCACCCAACAAAATTGTCTCGATTGGCGA
>JAKEGR010000064.1 GCA_022615465.1 Planctomycetota bacterium
CAGAGGCCGTTCCCTACACGGCCTGTCGATCACGTCAAAGCCCTTCGACAACTACGCCGAAGGGCTTTGTCTCCCGTTGAACTGGGGAACTAGGATTTGAACCTAGACTAAAGGAGTCAGAATCCTTCGTGCTACCGTTACACCATTCCCCAATAAGTGACCTCAAACTCAGAGCGCAAAACACTGCCGGTCGCAGCCCGCGCCGCGGCAAACAGCCAGGCAATCGTTTGAGAAATGCGTTACGCCCACGGTACGCCGACACGCGCGGAAGGTCAAGCCCCGGTGCCCTCTCAACGCATCGCTCGCCGTGAGGATTTGGCCTCGCGAGATCGGAGAGCGAGCGGGTAGTGGATGGCCATGGCCGAGCCTTGCTTCAATGGTTGACGGTTGCCAGCGAGGAGCCGTAGAATGGTCTCTTTCAGGATTCCATTGGCACGACAGCATTTCTACGAGGACAGGGATTGCTTCGCGTCGCGATGACGAGATGGGGACTGGCGCCACTTGCAGGTCAAAGGCGTGGGCCAGCTTGATCAATCCGTCCGATTCTAACGGTCGACCCACAATGGCATTCTTGGAGCTTATCACAGGAGGGGTGCCCGGCACGAGGTACGACCTTGCCGGCGACCAGGCAGTCATTGGCCGCAACACCGAGTGCGACGTGCCGCTCGATGTGGCAGCCGTGAGTCGCCGCCACGCGGCAATTTTGTGCAATCAAGGTCGCTATTTTGTTGAGGATTTGCAAAGCCGAAATGGCACCTTTCTCAATAACCTGCGTGTCACCGAACGCACGCCGCTGCGCGACGGCGATGAACTCCTGATCTGTGACCAAATTCTTCGGTTCCGTGGCGACCAAGGAGCCGGCCTGTCGGACGAGTCGAGCCGGGCGGAGCTGGTCGACGATACGACGCAGGAAACGGGGCGGGCAAGCGTCATGGCCACGCTGGACGTCAGCGGCGGATCCGCCAGTTGGCGGATGTCGGCCAAGCCGGAAGTCAAGCTCGCAGCCATGGTCGAGATCTCCAACAGCCTCGGGAAAACCTTTTCAGTCGACGAGATCCTGCCGAAACTCCTGGACAGCTTGTTCAAGATTTTCTTGCAGGCGGATCGGGGATTTGTCGTCATGCGCCCGAAGCCGGAAGGGCCACTCGTGCCGGTGGCCGTCAAGAGCCGGCGCGAGAGCGACGAACAGCGGCTTCGGATCAGTCGCACGATCGTCGAGGAGGCCATGAACAGCCGCAAAGCGATTCTCTCGGCCGACGCCACCAGCGACGAACGCTTCGCCATGGCGCAGAGCATAACGGACTTTGCAATCCGCTCGATGATTTGCGCGCCGATGATCGGCAGCGATGGTCAGCCGCTCGGCGTGATCCAGATCGACACGGTGAATCAACGGGGCCACTTCACCAACGAGGATCTGGAGGTGCTGGCCGGAGTTGCGAGTCACGCTGCCGTGGCCATCGATAACGCGACAATGCACGGGCAGATACTGGTGCAGCAGGCGTTGCAGCACGACCTCGAACTTGCGCGGCGCATGCAGCGCGGCTTGCTGCCGACCGCGTCCCCATCGATACCTGGCTACTTCTTCTTCGAGCACTACCAGGCCGCGCGGCAGGTCGGTGGCGACTACTACGATTACATTAACCTGCCCGGGGGACGGTTCGCCGTGATCGTTGGCGATGTGGCAGGCAAGGGGGTGGCCGCGGCGCTGCTGATGGCGAGGTTGTCAGCCGACGTGCGATTCTCGCTCGCCAGCGAGCCGGATCCCGCCAAGGCGGTCCAGCAGATCAACGAAGGCTTTGCCCACCACGATTGGCAGGACCGCTTCGTCACGATGATTGCGGCCGTGGTCAATCCTCGGAAGCACGAACTGACGATCGTGAATGCAGGCCATATGGCACCGCTTCTCCGCGGCCAGGGCGGCCAAGTGGAAGAAATCGGCGAGGACGACGCCGGTTTGCCGCTCGGAGTGGCTTCCGGATTCGAGTATCAAGCTTATACGCGCGTGTTGGAGCCGGGCGACATGATCACGCTATTCACCGACGGCTTCAGCGAGGCCATGAATCCGGAGCGGAATCTCTATGGGCTGGAGCGGCTCAAGCTACAGGTTGGCTCGCCGGCCGTAAGCGTTGCTGACGTGGGCCAACACATCCTGGAGGACGTTCACAAATTCGTCGACGGCTTTGCCCAAAGCGACGACATGTGTATCGTTTGCTTCGGCCGGCTGGAGAGTTAATCGCTTCACCGCGGCGCGCAACGGAACTCAGTGCGCGATGTTGTGCGGCGCTCACGTCCAGTTCACTTCCAGCAGATTGTCGATCATCTCGACGCCATCGATCCGTCGGATCCCTTCCTGGGCCATCTGTTTCTGGAAGAAGGAACGCACGTTGCCTTTCAAGACAACTCGCCCCTCGTTTGCTTCGATGTGAACCTGGCGACCAGGCACATAGGGGTTGGCCAGCATCGCATCGTGAATGCGTTCGAACAGCGGCGAGGAAATGATCGCAGTGCTCATGATATTTTCTTGGTCTATCGTGACCTAAGGCAAGAGAGAAAAAGGAAGGGGCAAGTGCGGGAGAGGTACGTCCAGTCGACGCGGCGGGCGACACCCATAGGTGTCAAGAAAACGTAGCACTTCGATTAAGACGTGGCGGCAAAAACCAAAGAAATTTTGCAACCTCCGGCGAGGCCGCCTTGCCGCTTCGGAAGCCTCAGCCGAAGCTGCTTCGGAGGCGATTCAATCGGCAGTGGGGCGCGTTCCGATGAAGCCAAATGCGACCTGAGATCGCTCCGCTCGACTGAAACAAGCGGGCCTATGCCGCTTTTGCGGCTTTTGCAAAGGTGGAGACAATCCGTCTAATGGCTGAAAACCCTTGCAAGCAACGTCTGGCCGCCTAACCCTGCAGCCAATTTGGCAACTGCCCGGCCGGTGGCAGGTGGACGACCGTAGCGGATGTAATGGCCGGCAGGCCGCGAACCTCGGCCAGGGCAGCAGCCGTTGGCTCCGAATCGAGGTTCAAAACGCCGACCGCCTCACCTCCTGGAGCGGCCCGTCCGACGGCCATTTGGGCGATGTTTACGCCATGCTTTCCAAAAATCGTTCCCACGCCGCCAATGATGCCCGGTACGTCCCTATGGCGGAACACCAGCAGACAACCGTCGAGGTAGGCTTCCAGACGGAAGTCATCAAGGGCCACCAGACGCGGCATCTGCTGGCCGAAGATCGTCCCCGTGGCACGGTGTTTGGAGCTGTCGGTCACAATCTCGGCTGTCATCGACGCCCGGAATGCTCCCATCTCACTTCGCGATTCCTCGGCCAGGCGAATGCCTCGCTGTTTGAGCAGAACCTCCGCGTTTACCAAATTGACATCCTCCTCCAGCGCGTTCTGCAGGAGACCAGCGGCAAAAACCGCCGTCAGGATCTTGGTCTCCTTGTCCGCTAACTCGCCACGATACAGCAGATGACACGACTTAAGCCCACCAGGTTCCAGGCCCCCCAGCAACGTGCCGAGCCGGTAGGCCACATCCAGGTAGCCACGTAGCGATGCAAGCGTCTTGGGATCGAGCGAGGCAACATTCACGGCATTCCGAATGGCCCCGGTTGTCAGGTACGCGACAAGCAATTCAACCGCCTCGACGGCAACCTGAGTCTGGGCTTCTTCCGTGCTCGCACCCAAGTGGGGTGTACACACCAC
>JAKEGR010000376.1 GCA_022615465.1 Planctomycetota bacterium
CCCGTTTGTCGCTGAAGGATGATCGCGGTCGCGAAAAATTTGAGGTCCAGATTGGGGACCCGCTTGGTGAGGTCTTCGAGAGCCTCGTCCAGTGGCTTGCCGAGGTTCTGTTCTTCGAACGTGCGGTTGAATTCGGTGGCAATCGGATCCGACATCTCCTGCGCCACAAGGCTGAAACCGGCCGCCAGGCTGTGTCCCGCGCGTAGCGCGCGGGCGATGAGTTCGAGGGCCTCGGGGAGTTGAGCGGCAAATTTCCGCATCCGTCTGCGGCGACGAAACAACAGCCATAGGGTCGGCAGGCAACCGAGAAACAAGGCCATGAGTGGCGCGAGGGCGACGCTCAATCCGCCCAAAGTCGGCAGGCACAAGCCGACAACTCCCAGCACGCCGCCTATGATGAGAAAGTTCGGCACGGTCATGCTGACGTCGGCCTGCTCGAACATCAGCCGCAAATTCAGGTAACGCGAGATGACGCGTTCGATCGCGCCTTGGCCGTCATTACGGATGGTGTTGAGTAGTTCGTTGTATTGAACGGCTTCCGCCTTGCCGTGAGCCTTCTTGCTGCCCGTCAGCATGCTGAGGCGATCTTCGACTTCCGCATCGCGGTCGCCGCGCAGTACGAAGGCGATGCCGCCGACCAGCGCGGCAACGCCAATGAAAACAACAATGGAAATGATAAAGGGCGACATGGTCAGGATTCAGGGGTCAGGGGGTCGTTGGTGTCGGTCAGCGCTTCTTGTTCCACTGACCACTGATTAGTCTCTCATCATGATTCGTTCGCGGAAGGCACTGGAGGGGAGACGCACACCGCTGGCTTCGAGACGGCTCATGAAGGTTGGCCGGATGCCCGTGGCATGGAAGTGGCCTATGGCGCGGCCGCGTTCGTCGACGCCCTCCTGCACATATTTGAACACGTCTTGCATGACGATCGTTTCTTGTTCCATGCCAACGATCTCGGTGATGGCAGTCACCTTGCGCGGCCCACCCTGGAGACGGTTGGTCTGGACAATCAGGTCCACGGCATTGGAGATCTGTTGCCGCATCGCCCGGATTGGCATGTCAAAGCCGGCCATCATGATCATCGTTTCGATGCGCGCGATGGCGTCGCGGGGTGTGTTGGCGTGGCAGGTCGTGAGCGATCCCTCGTGGCCGGTGTTCATTGCCTGGAGCATGTCGAGCGTTTCCGCACCGCGGCATTCGCCGATGATGATCCGATCGGGCCGCATGCGCAGGCTGTTCCGCACCAGGTCCGTCGCCTTGATTTGCCCCTTCCCTTCGATATTCGGCGGCCGAGTCTCCAGGCGGACGACGTGGTCTTGCTGGAGTTGCAATTCGGCTGCGTCTTCGATCGTGACGATACGGTCGTCATTCGAGATAAAGCTGGAAAGCGTATTCAGCAGGGTGGTTTTGCCGGAGCCTGTGCCACCCGAAATGATAATGTTCAGCCGAGCCTTCATCGAGCCTTCAAGGAGCATGACCATTTCCGGCGTCAGGGCCTTGAAGTTGAGCAAGTCCTCCAGCTTGAGCGGATTCGAGCCAAACCGGCGAATGGTGACGGTGGGGCCTTCGAGCGCCAATGGCGGAATGATCACGTTCACGCGGGAACCATCCGGCAGGCGGGCGTCGGCCATCGGACAGACTTCGTCGACGCGCCGGCCGACTTTCGACACAATGCGGTCGATGATTTGCATGAGGTGCTTGTCATCGCGAAACTGGACCTGGGTTTTTTCCAGCATACCGGCACGCTCGACATAAACATTCTTAGCACCATTGATCATGATTTCACTGATCGTTGGTTCCTTCAGCAGCATTTCAAGTGGTCCGAGGCCGAAGGTTTCGTCGAGGACTTCCTCGATCAGGCGATCGCGTTCGCTACGATTGAGGAACGTATCTTCGGTATCGCAAAGATGCTCGACGACGAGGCGGATTTCGCGCCGCAGGACATCGCCTTCCAACTCGCCGACGCGGGCCAGATCGAGCTTGTCGACAAGCTTTGTGTGGATGCGTCGTTTGATGTTGTCAAACTCGGCTTCTTTGTCTTTGGCCGACAGCGTGGCGGGTGCGTTGGCTAATCTGGTCATAGTTGCATCTCATCCATGGAATCCGATGACTTCGCTGGGAGCATCCAAGAATAGCTCACCCAAATTGCCACAGATGTCTCACTGGCATCGCCAGCGGAAGTGCAGCGGCACGGCAGGGTTTCGAATCAGCCGGTTTTTCCGGCCGTAACGGCGCGGCATGGCGCGGTGGAGCCGTTCATGTAGCCGAGTCTCTCCGAGACTCGAAACGAAGCGAGTTTCGGAGGAACTCGCCTACGCGCCGCCGCGTACCGGCCAGAGGCTAAGCCAACTGCGGACTTTGGAAGAGAGTTCGCCGCCGGCTGGCTGCTCGAGCTTACCCGACAAGGCATCGGCCAGTTGGTAGAACGATTGGGTAATCATGGCCTTGGGCGCCTGCTGAACGAGGGGCACGCCGTTGTTGCGGACTTCGATCATCACGCGGTAATCGTTGGGGATCTGCCAGTAGATCTCGCGACCAATCGTATCTTGTGCTTTCCGCAACGTAATTTGGCCGGTGTCCTGACCGACGCGGTTGACGACGATCTTGATTTTGTCCGAGAGACGGTGGTTTTCCTTGAAAGACATCATCAATCGCACGACATTGCGGAGGCATGGCAGATCGAGTTGCGTCACCAGGAGAACGTCGTCGGCCTCCGACAGCGCCAACATGTCGAGCGGCCCGAAGCTTTTTGAGGTGTCGAAGATCACATGGGTGAACGAGGCCTTCAGCAAGCCGATGATGCGCGTGAGTTCCTCCGTTTTGATGAGCCGGGCATCTTCCAAATGCACGGGCCGCGGTAGCAAGTATAAGCCGCTGTCGTGCTTGGTAAGCGAGCGTTTGAGCAAAGTGAGGTCGAGCCGGCTGGCGTTTTGGGCAACGTCGGAAAGGGTGTAGTCGGGAATCGTATCGAGGAAAACGTCGGCATCTCCGAGGCACAGATCGAGATCAATCAGCGCGACCGTATTCTCTTTGTCAGCCGCCAAGGCGCAGGCGAGATTCACCGCGACGCTTGTCGAGCCAACGCCGCCGGTAGCCCCCGTAACAGCAATGGCCAAGCAACCCCGACTGCCCCCGCTTCCGGCGCCAATCCGTTGTCGGGCGACACGTTGCAACGCGGCGGCCAGGTCCTCGGCGCGTAGCGGCAGCGTGAGGAATTCCTTGGCGCCGGCCCGCATGATGCGCAAGATCAGATTACCGTCGGTGGAGCTGCTAACGGCAAGGACCGCGCAATCAGGTGCCGATTTCGACATCGCATGGATCAGCTCCAGCGCTTTGTCCGGATTGCCATCGAGAGCGACCAGGCCGATGTCCGGATTGGTTTGCTTGACCACGTCGCCGAAGAATTCGTAACGCGAGCACTCGGCTTCAAGCCACACCGTGTCGAGTCCCAACAGCGCAGCCTTAAGCGCGTCGCGAGAGACGTCTTGCGGATCAACAACGGCGATTCGGAGTACGTTAGCCATTAAGCGCGTTCAGGGTTCAGGGTGAATCCTCGCTCCCACGCTCCGCGTGGGAACGCAAGAGCTGCAACGCTCCGCGTCGAGTATCTCGTTGCATGGTCGCCGGAGCGGCCAGACATCCCGTTTCAGTTGGCTGTTAGCTAACCGCTACGAGCTATTTCTTACTTACTGCGCGTCGTAACCGACAGGACCGATCAGGCCGCCACCGGCCGAAGGAAGAGTGGCCTCTCCTGAAACACCCTGCGGAGGATAATTCGGCC
>JAKEGR010000377.1 GCA_022615465.1 Planctomycetota bacterium
CCCTTGGCGCGCCTCGGCGAACTGCCGGAGAGCGTTCAATTCCATACAGAGGAAGACCGCTTGATGATCGAAGTCACCCAGGCCAGCCGTTCTCGACTTGGTGCGGCGGGCGGTCCACCGGAGGCGCCCGAGGATCGAGATTTGGTGCTGCGGCTGCATGAATCGGCGATCAACAACTATGCTGGCGCGATGCTGGGGGGGGCGACGGCCAGCGAAACCGAGCCTGGCCAGACGGCCAAATTCGACGTTGAGTTGCCAGACTGGATGAAACGGGTGTCGGAGGAACGCGAGACCGGCAACGCCGACGGCGATGCGACCGTGGAGGAAGAGCCTTTTGAATCGTATTCGCTGACATTGCACCGCAATCGGCCGCTCACCGTCGAATTCGTCGAAGCACAGGTCAAGTTGACGATCCACATCGCTCGGCTCACCTCCGGCGGCGATGAATTTACGAACTGGGATGTCACTGGCACCTTTACGCCGGAGCTAAAGGAAGGCGGCGTCGTGCTGCACCGCGAGGGCGAACTGGTCGTATTCCCCACGGGTTTTGACACTGAGGGCGGCCAGCTTTCCTCTCGGCAGGTCGCCGTGCGGAGCAATCTCACCAAGGTGCTGAACGATCGCTCGTCCAAGGGACGCGGGTTTCCTCTTACGATGGAGTTCCCAGTCCTCGAGCCGACCGGTGAACTGTCTAAAGTCGGCCCGCTGGAATTGAGCGATTTTACGAGCAGCAACGGGTGGTTGACGCTGGCCTGGAATCGGCGCTAGCAACATTGCCTGATGATCCTCTGTAAGTGAGATGGTCGGGAATCGCGAGATGAAGCTTCGCTCACTTCCACGCTGGTGCGATCATGGAACCGGATGTCGATATCGCGTTTGATTGCCTGCCGCTGCGGTCGGTGGGCCGCGTCGATGTTCCGATCGACGCCTCGCCGGCATTCCGCAATCGCTGTGAGAAATTGCAGCAGGCGATCGATGTCCACGGCCGTGAGAATGCGTATCTTCTCTTCAATACGTGCTGTGTTTACCGGTTGGCCAATTCCGCCGTCGACAGCATGTTGCGATTCTCTTTCGATGGTACGCTGCTGACCGATCGGAGCGACGCCAAGGCCGATCGGGCCGATTTGAAAATCGAGTTGATCGCTGAAACGTGCGGCGGCGTGCCTCCCGTCGTGCTGGAGTGGTTTCGCCGGGCGGTGGAGCGGGCGGTACTCATCGAATTCGACCGTTTCATTTCCGCCGGCAAGCTGGCCGAACGCGTCCGTCAGGTGGGCCAGGTCGCTAGCATTGGCGACCTCGCCGATTTTGCTGGCATGAACGTGTGACATGCGCTGCTTCTGCGGGTGTGGTTCACATGGTCCGCCTGGGCTTGATTCCATCGCACTCGGGCTTTCTTTGCAGCAAACTGCCGGCGTCGGATGTCGACTCTTGCGCCGTAAGTGCTGGCATGGCTGCCACGCTATCAAGGCATTCCTCTGTTAAGCGGCAGGGAATCGTCAAAGTTTAACGATTCCGCCGACGATACCAGTTGTGCTGGTTGCTCTGACACCACGGTCGTTTCCTATTACGGCTCTGGAGAGCGACAAGCCGGGGGGGAAGGATGGAAATCGTGCCGCGGCCAATGCCGTGGCTCGACTGCGACCAAAAAACCTCAGGCCGCTTGCTTCAGCGATCCACCTATCGCCCGGGCAAGCCCGTCAGTCAGAAAGCAACCGCCATGGATCGGCAGTCTCGCAAGTACATCACGCTGCTGCTCAGCGCGTCACTGCTGGCTTCCGGATGCCAGCCTCAACAGCCGTTTTTCTTCAAGGAGGACGGCGACCTCTCGCACTACCTCGATGTTGCCACCGAGATTGAGTATCCCGATGTCGAGGAGCCAGCTCTTGATGAGGTGAACAACGCCCGACCGCCTCTAACGCTGAAGAACACCGAAGACTACGAAATGTGGGATCTGCCGCTCCAGGAAGTGGTCCAGATCACGCTCTGCAATAGCCAGGTGATGCGGCAGACCGGCGTGCGGGTCCAGTCGACCGCGCCAGAGACAATTTCGCGCACCTTGGTCAGCCCGGTGGGATTGACAACGACCTATGATCCGGCGCTCGCCGAATCGGTGACCGGTCTATCGGTCGGCTCGCCGTTCCTGGGCCTTGGACCCGAGGCGGCGCTTTCCGAGTTTGACGCGCAGCTCAACGCCAGCGTGTTCTGGGAAAAGAACCACCGACCCCAGAACCGTCCGAACACGGGTTTCGGAGCGCTCCTGTTCCCGCCGATTCTTGCCCAGGACCTGGGGACGTTCAGCAGCGGGATCTCGAAGACCGCCGCGGACGGCACTGCGTTCGCTTTCCGCAACAATACCAATTACGAGGCAAACAATATACCATCCAGCCCCGACCCGTTGGTTGGTCGGTTCCAGGCCCTGCCCAGTGTCTGGCAAACCAATTTCGAGGCCAGCTTCGCCCGGCCATTGCTGCAAGGCGGCGGCACGCAATACAACCGAATCGCCGGTCCATATTCCTTTGACCAATATGCCAGCGGATTTGGCAATCCCATCGACGGCGTGGTCATTGCCCGGATTCGCACCGACCAAACTCTGGCCGATTTCGAAGGGGCGGTTCGCAATCTGATGCGCGACGTGGAAGACGCGTATTGGGAACTGTATTACACCTATCGCGATCTCGAGGCCCGCAAAATGGGCCGTGACAGCTCCCTGCAAACCTGGAAGCAGACCACTGCTCGCTACCGCACCGGTGCCGCGCTAGGCAGTGCCGACCGGGAAGCGCAGGCACGATCCCAATACTTCTTATTTCGTGCTCAGGTTGAACAAGGTCTCACCGATTTGTTCCGCGCGGAAAACCGCCTGCGGTACTTGATGGGATTGTCGATGTCGGATGGCCGCTTGATCCGGCCGGCGGACGCGCCAACAACCGCCCACGTGGCGTTCGACTGGGTCGGCATCCACACTGAAGCGCTCTCGCGCCGCGAGGAAATTCGCAGCCAGAAATGGGAGATCAAACGGCGCGAGTTGGAATTGATTGCCGCGCGGAATTTCCTGTTGCCGCGTCTCGATGCGGTGGGGCGCTATCGCTGGCTCGGTCTTGGCGATGATTTGATCAACGGCGCCCGCGGCGACAGCGCTTTCAACGAACCTGGCTCGACGGCCTTTGGCACGCTCACCAGCGGTGAATTTCAGGAA
>JAKEGR010000378.1 GCA_022615465.1 Planctomycetota bacterium
ATCGCCGGATCGGAAGCCAGTCGAGGCCCAAGTCCAGCGAGCCGGCAGAGTGGGTCAACGCGCCCGCACTGATGCGGTCGACGCCGGTTCGTGCGATCTCGCTTACCGTTTCGAGCGTCACGCCGCCAGAAGCCTCCAACTCGATTGTTGGCGCAAGCTGGTCGCGCAGTGCGACGGCTTCACGAAGCCTGTTGGGTAACATGTTGTCTAGCAAGACGATGTCAGGTCCGGCCTGAAGCACGTTTTTCAGTTGCTCCAAGCTGTCGACTTCGACTTCGATGATCAGGCGGTCGGTGTCGACGTTCGGAAATTCCTCCGGCGTCATTTGGCGAACAAAGCCGCGAGAGCGCCGGACCGCATCGGCGGGAGACAGGTTTTCTTCGGCCGCGAGGGCGAGATGGTTGTCCTTAATCAGAATCGCGTCGAATAATCCAGTGCGATGGTTGTGTCCGCCACCGCAGCGGACGGCATACTTCTCCAGACGCCGCCAGCCGGGCATGGTTTTGCGAGTGTCGCAGATGCGGGTCTTCGTGCCTGCGGCGCGGCGAACGTACTCGCGTGTGAGAGACGCGATGCCCGACAGTCGGCCAAGCATATTCAACAGCGGCCGCTCGCTGACGAGGATGTCGCGGGCCTTGCCCGCCAACTCGGCGACGGCCGCGCCAGCCACGATGAAGTCACCGTCGTTGGCGCGCGGCTGAAATACGACTGCTGTTTGCATTTCGTCGAGAAGCACCGGCACCGCCCGCAGGCCGGCCACGACTCCCGCTTCCCGCGCGACAACGACTGCCCTGCCCTGCTGGCAGGAACTCACCAGCGAGACCGTGGTCCAATCAAGTTGCCGTTCGAGATCCTCGCGGACTGCCAGCCTGACGAGTTGCCGCAGATCGTCTTCAATCTGCGGGTTCCAGTCGAGTTGTTGGAATTCTTTGGACATGCGGAATAGTCTGTTGTCCGTTGTTAGTCGTCAGTCGGCTCGACGACGAATCGACTCTCGTCTGTGGTCCACCTTAGCAGAAACGGCGGCCGATTTCAGCAACAAACGCCAGCAACTCGGCATTGAACTTGTCGCGTTCTTCGTAGAACAAGGCGTGCCCGCTGTTTTCAAAGCGGATCAGTTGGGATCCCTCGATGCCCGCGGCAATGGATTCGGCGAGCGGGAAAGGGCAGACACGGTCGCCGGGAGCATGCATGATGAGCGTCGGCACGTTCACTCTCGCCATGTCGTCGCGAAGGTCGGTGTCGCGGAGGGCGACCAGGCAAGCGATCGTCGCCTGGGGAGATGCCTGCATCGCGATCTGGTAGAGCCAACCCCGAATGTGCGCGGTGCCTGCCGTCAGATTACGAAAGACAATCCGGCCAAAGTCGTCCATGAGCTTGGCCCGATCGTTGCGGCAGGCAAGGATGAGGTCGTCAATCCTGGCCGGATCGACGCCGAGCGGGAAGCCCGGCCGCTGCGTGAAACTTGGAGCAGCCGCGCCGCACAGGACGAGCCTGGCAACACGTTCACCCTGGTAACGGGCCATGTAACGCAATGCGACCGCGCCGCCCATCGAATAGCCCAGGAGCGCGACATGCTGGAGGCCGAGGGCCGCGAGGACTTTGTGGAGATCGTCGGCGAAAACATCGTAGTTGTACTGGTCATAAGGCTGCGACGACCGGCCATGACCGCGGAGCGTGATGCCAACACAGCGGCAGCCGCGCTCGGCGAGCGCGTTGAACTGGTACTCCCACATTTCATGACTTAGCACCCAGCCGTGCAGGAAGACGATCGGCATGCCCGTGCCCCAATCGCGGAGGTGGAGGCGAATGTTCGGGGCTATGTCGAGAAACTCGCGGGGCGTCTCGGGAGGGCCTGTCATGAGGATGACTGTCCGTCGTGTTCTTCTTCTGGATACGCAAAGCGAACGAACGATTCGGCGCCGCGTAGCAGCCACAAACCGACGCAGAAAACTGGAACGCCCATGATGACCATGCCCGCAACATTTCCGGGACCGCCGAGAACGAGATTCAATCCGGCGAAGAAAAGCCCCCATGCCGAGCTCAAGACCAAGAGCAGGCCGATCGTCCGCACCACGACGCCATACAGTTCAGAGGGTTTCATCCGACTTTCTCCGTGATTGACTGACCGATATGTTCGCGATGGAGGCACCGTAAGCCGCCCGAAAGCCTATCGGGATTCGCCGAGTGCGTCAAACGATGGACAGAGAACGGGCGACTTCCGGGTCGCGGTGAACAGACCACGCATCGTGTGCCGGTGAGTTGCGGCATACTGGCGGATCTCCAGGAGAACTGCAAAGTCGCTCTTCTGGTACATTTTTCGGACAACCGGCCACGAAACCACAGAAAGAGCATCAGCCGAAAACATGGACCTGACCACTTCGTTCTGGACTTTGCAGTTCTCCTGGGCGGATCTCGTGACGACTCGACCTGCCTTACGTTCCTCGCCATAATGATGCGTCGATGATGTTTCATGGGCACTCAAGATGGCCGACACCCGACCAGCAAGACAACCGTCAAAAAACACCGTCCCCCTGCCGCTGTTGCGGCGGTTGGATCAGGCGGCGGTGGCATCGTTGGTACTCGCGGCGCTAATGGGCATGGGCGCGTACTGGTTTGTGCAGGGTGGGCATCGCGGCAATCTCATTGAGATCGATCGGGCCGAGCCGATCACGGCCCGATACCTGGTCGATATCAACAAAGCGGCATGGCCGGAGTTTGCCGAGCTGCCGAAAGTGGGCGAAATACTGGCGAGGAGGATCGTCGAATCACGAGCGGCTGCTGGGCCGTTTGGCGATCATGATGATCTCATGCGCGTCAACGGCATCGGGCCGCTGACGCTGGAGAAGATGAAGCCGTA
>JAKEGR010000379.1 GCA_022615465.1 Planctomycetota bacterium
CCTGAGCGACTTAAAGGAATCGTTCGGATGATCCACGACGGCCAAGTCGTCTTGTTCACGTTTCCGCAGACCGACCAGAAAGTTGGCAATGTTAGGCCTGCGCTCCTCATTCGCCGACTTCCTGGCGCACATGATGATTGGCTTGTTTGCATGATCTCGACGCGAATCCATCAGCAGGTGCCCGGACTTGACGAGGTCATAACTGATACGGATCCTGAGTTTCGTGCGATGGGCCTCAGGAAGCCCAGCGTCATCCGTGTTACACGTGTTGCGGTCGTGGCCGCCAAAACCCTCCACGGCTCTGTTGGCCAGTTGACAACATCTCGGCTCCTGGGCATCCGCACACGTCTCGCCAATTGGATTCTCGGCACGCCATAACCTGGATCGACTTGAGTGGATCGGAAATATAGCTGGAGAGGACCAAGAGCCGACCGGTTGAGCGGCACCGCGGCACCGCATTGTGAGCTTACCCCACGACCGCCGGAGGCACTCGCCCTCCGGCGGTCGGTATCTTGTTGGGGATGCGATTCCGCCACGGCTGCCACGCATGGCAGATGCTACTGAGAAGCCAAGAACGCTCTAGAAACCGATCGAGAAATACATCCCGCTATGGTCGTGATGGCGATAATGCCAATAGGATGGGTCGCCATAGTAGGTGTGAACTCTTGGCCGGTAACCCCAGTCACCGTAGTCCGGCACGTAATAGGCTCGGTAGTAATCCCCGCGGTGGTAAGCGCCGCCGTAGTAATCCCCACGGTAGCAGCCGCCACGGTGGCCGTGCGCGTCGGCGTAGTTTGCCATGCCCACTCCGGCTGCTGTGAATGCAGCCAGGAATGTGACAGCCAGGAATAATCGTTTGAACATTGTGTCTCTCCTCGGACGTCGGGTGTGCCCGTTTGTTGGAAGCGGGAACCAATCCTTATTTTGCCGAGTCCGTGAAGCAAAATAGAACTGTCCCCAGGCGGTTGTGGGATAGTCTCTAGACCGAACCGGTCAGAGCCTATCTCCACAAACAAGCAGAAAACATGCCACGATCCACAATGGACAACGCAACCGGTTGACAATGCAGAGGTTGCATCAATTGTTGCGATCCTGGCGCGTAATTAGGGCAGGCAACAATCGCCGTCGATTCGATGGCGCGCGTCATCATGGATGCCACCGTTGCTTGATCGCGATGAGCGATTCCCGCTGGGGCATGTCTTTGTAATGTGGGTCCAGGGGATAGCAGCCGGAGATGAGTCCTTGGCGCGGCGCGGTGGTGCAGTCGCTAAATGTGCGGCAAACCCGTTTGCGGTCGATCTTGCGGCCAGCCAGCGTGTCGGCCGGAAGCTCGGGATAGGCCAAGACCATCCGCCCAAGGCCAACGAAGTCGGTCCAGCCTTCACGAACCGTGGCTTGGGCGACATGCACCAAGTAGTCCTGCAAGTACGTGTACCCGCTGCCGACCATCGGCAGGCCGGGCAATGCCGCCTTGCACTGACGCACGGTGTCGATCTGGCGCCACACGCCAACGAGCGGATCTTCCGGCGGTAGATAGCCGTCGATCGGAGGAAAGATCGCCGGACGTTGAATATGTGGGCTGTAGTACGGACTGCCGCCGGAAACATGGATCATCGCGACGCCAGCGTCAGAGAGCTTTCGCATCAGTTCGAGCGGTTCGGTCAGGTCGATCTGGAATGGGTCCGCGGGCGAGCAGCCGAAACCACAGTTGTATGGCAGCAGCTTGCCGTACTCCATCGGCCTGCCGATCTCGCGGCCCGTGGCGAACGGCACCACGTCGAACACGCTGAGCCGCACACCGACAGCCAGTCCCGGCAGTTCATCGCGCACACGATCGATCACCGAAAACAACAGCCGCGAACGGCCTTCCAAGTCGCCACCGTAGCGTCCCTGCCGGCAGCGAGCGCTCAAGAACTCGTGCAGCAGATAACCGTGGCAGGCCTTCACGTCGACGAACTGAAAGCCGGCCTTGCAGGCGACATGGGCTGCGCGAACATAATCTTCTACCAATTGATCCAACTCGGCGTCGGTCCAGACGATTGAATCGTCGTTGGGGTCGATCCCGAACTTCGCGTCCAACAGCGGATGGTGATACGCGATTCGCGGCGCGCTGCGGTGATGATCGTCTGGTTTGCAGAACCGACCGGAGTGGGTGAGTTGCAGTCCGACCACGAGTCCATCGAGCGAGCCGCACGCCGTGCGATGTGCGTTCTCCAGTTCGTTGAGCAATGCCTGAAGGCCCGCGTGGTTCGACTCGGTGGCCAGGATTTGATTCGGGTTGGCCCGGCCATCGGGCCTCACGGCCGCCGCCTCGCCCCCCCAGATGAGCTTCGCACCGCTCCGCCCGAAGTTCCGCCACCTTCGCAGCGTGTGCTCCGAGGGCGAGCCGTCTTGGTTGGCGTCCCAGCCCTCCATGGGATGAATACACCAGCGGTTGCCAACTTCCATGCCGGCAATCGTCATTGGCTGGGCCAGCGGCGAACCCTCACACGCAGCGAGGATTCCGTCATCGACAGGAAGCGACAGCCCAAGCTCTGCCAGCCGAGTGCGAAACGCAGAGACATTTTTGAGTTGGGCAATCCTTGGATAACTGGGCGCCTCGGCCATGTATCACCTCATCCGTGGTACCGATTGGTCCTGATGTTAACCGGACAGGTATCACCAAGAATGTAGCAAGAATCTGGCCGCTGGGCGCGGCAGTGTGAGGAGGGTCGAAAAAGCCTGCGACAGTTGGCCGTGGAGGGCTTCCGTCGGACGAACGGGGAACCAGAGAATAATAATGGCACGCCATTTGCCCGAGTAGTAGGGCATCGCCATGACGGTATCTTGGAGCATCGAGCAGGCAGTCGCTCGGGGCCGGAACAGACAAGAGGGGCCGGATGGGCGAAGAGGCACACCAGCACGTGAACGAAATCACCTACCAGAACAGAGATTAGCGAGATCTGCCCACCTCCCACAGACGCTCGTTAACCTGGTGATTGTCGCACGTACAAGGCGAATCTGGGGATCCAAGCGAAGTTGGAACCCAGGTTCGCCTTTCTCTTTGGAGTGTTTCAAAATCGAACACATGTATTGTTATGATACAATTCTTTAGCCGATTGTGCCGTAGTTGGAGCGGCCGAACCGACCTCAAGAAAAAATTTTTGTGAATTATCTTTTGCCTTGCCGACTGATCGGCTGGAAGACCTGAAGCGAGGCCGCGGACTTCTCGACCCGTGAAGGATCACCTCCGAAAGCGCTGTTGGTCTGGCGCGAAAGTGTATGATCATTTCGGACAACGCTTTCGAGCCTTGGACGGGGTTTCATTCCACGAGCGGACGGCCGTTATCAGGCCGCCTGATTGGGGAGCATGGCCATGCGGGGCAGGTTGCTTGAACGATGGTGTTGTAGCGGCAAACGGGGCGATCGCGTCTTGAGCGTTTGCGGTCAGGGCATCGCTCCTCATCCGGCCTTGGTTGGGACGCTAACGGCTGTGTTTGCCATGATCCTCCTCGCGACAGTCAGCGGAGTAACTCAGGCCTCCGAAGCATCCACCGAGAAGTCGGACTCCGCTTCCAATCGAAGAAGTGATGATTTTGGCATCGCCGAGGTTCGACTTATCAACGACTCCATCCGCCAGGGCTGGAGCGACCGCGAGTTGGCCCCTGCCCAGCCGGCAACCGACGGCGAATGGTGTCGCCGCGTGTATCTCGATGTTCTCGGCCGCATCCCCACGGTCGATGAACTCAACGCATTTCTGACCGATCGCCAGCGCGACCGGCGGATGCGGCTGGCGGATCGGTTGCTCGGTGAAGAGTATCGCGACGACTATTCCCGCAATTGGACCACCCTGTGGACGAACCTGTTGATCGGTCGGACGGGTGGGACCGCGCGCGAATCGCTGGCCAGCCGGCCGGGATTACAGCAATACCTCCGCGAGGCACTCGATTACAACAAACCGTACGACAAGCTTGCGTTGGAACTGATCACGGCCACCGGCAGTTGCCGCCCGGGCGACGACGACTTCAATGGCGCGGCCAATTTCCTGGCCGACAAGCTGGCCGAGGGAGGCATCCAGGCCACGGCCAAGACCGCACAGATTTTTCTGGGCATGGCGGTCCAGTGTACCCAGTGTCACAACCATCCGTTCAACGAGCACAAGCAGAATCAGTTTTGGGAGTTGAATGCATTCTTTCGGCAGACGCGGGTGGAGACATTGCCCGACGGCGAACGGCAGCAGGTGGCCCGCCTTGTCGACCGCGATTTTTCCGGCGAGGGCGGAGATCCCAAACAGGCGGAGATCTATTACGAGTTGCGTAATGGCAAGCTTAAGGTCGCCTATCCTGTCTTCGTCGATGGCACGTCGCTCTCTGCCCTGTATGCCGACCGGGGAGACACTTTTGGTGATCGCGGAACCCTGGCCGATATCAACCGCCGGCAGGAATTGGCAAAACTCATTCTCGCTTCGCGTGAGTTCGACCTGGCGTTCGTCAACCGCCTCTGGGCGCATTTCCTGGGCCACGGCTTCACGAAGCCAATCGACGATATCGGCCCGCACAATCCGCCCTCGCATCCCGACTTGCTCGATCAATTGGGCATGGCGTTTCGCCAGGCTGGCTTTGATTTGAAGCAACTCATTCGGTGGATGGTGCTCTCCGAGCCGTATCACCTGAGCAGCCGCATCACACGCGGCAATGAGAAGGATGATCCGGCGCTCGGCGCTCGGCCGATGTTCAGTCGTTTTTACTTGCGACAGATGGAAGCCGAGCCGCTTTACGAATCGCTGTTGGTCGCCACCGCGGCCGAGAACACGCTGAAACGCGAGCAGCGCGAACAGCGGAAGCAGCAGTGGCTTGACCAGTTTAACACGGCCTTTGGCACCGATGAAAACGACGAGGCGACGACGTTTAACGGTTCGATCCCCCAGGCATTGACGTTGATGAACGGCGACCTCATCGGTCGCGCCACCGGCAACGAGCGCGGCAGCATGCTGGAACGAGTGGCTGGCGACCGCGAAATGGCCAATAGCGAGAAGATTCGCTACCTGTATCTGTCCGCGTTTTCCCGGCTGCCAACCCGTCAAGAACTGGCGATCAGCAATGAACTGCTCACCGCCCGCGGCGGCGACGTCGGTGCGGCCATGCAAGATATTTGGTGGGCGTTATTGAATAGCAATGAGTTCATCCTGATTCATTGAGAAGTGTTTCGTCGTCAGTCGCCTTCAACCCTCTGACCACACCCGTTGGAGTCTTGCCATGACCTGCTGCCCTACCCCTCTCGGCATGACTCGCCGTCATTTCATGCGTCATCTGGCCGGGGCGTCGACCCTCGCATTGCCTGCCTTCGCACTCACCCGATCCTTGCAGGCTCATGCGGAAACGCTTCGCCGCGACCACAAGTCGTGTATTCTGCTGTGGCTGGGCGGTGGACCGCCGACGATCGACATGTGGGATCTCAAGCCGGGCGCACCAACCGGCGGGCCGTTCAAACCGATGAGCACGAGCGGAGACCTGCAAATCTGTGAGCGGTTGCCGCTCCTGGCCAAGCAGATGCAGCATCTGTCGATCATTCGCTCGATGAGCACTCGCGAGGCGGATCACGACCGCGGCCGCTACTACATGCACACGGGGTACGTGCCGAATCCCAACGTGGAGCACCCGAGCTACGGAGCCGTGGTCGCCCATGAATTGGATGAGAATCTGACGCAGCTCGACATACCGCCGTTTGTTTCCATTGGCGGAGCGAGCGAAGGGCCTGGGTTTCTTGGGATGGCCTACGCACCGTTCCAGGTGGATGCCAACGGGCGGATCCGCGATGTCGAAGCCGCCGTACCGTGGCAGCGTCTGGCCGATCGTATGAAGCTGCTGGCCGCGCACGAAACCCAGTTCATCAACGAGCGTCGCGGCAGCGCGGCCGAGGACCATGCCAAGGTGCTCGCCAAGACACAAGCTCTGCTCACGAGCAAGCAGATGGCGGCGTTCCAAGTCCGCAGCGAGCCGCGAGAAGTTCAGGAGCGATACGGAAACACCGCCTTTGCGCGCGGCTGCCTGATGGCTCGGCGGCTGGTGGAGGTTGGCGTGCCTTTTGTCGAGGTCAATTCTGGCGGGTGGGATTTGCACCAAGGCTGTTTCACATCGCTGGAAACGAAGCTCCCAGAGTTGGACAAGGCGTTCAGCTCGCTGATGGAAGACCTCGATCAGCGAGGCCTGCTGGAAAGCACCGTCGTGCTCTCGATGGGCGAATTCGGCCGAACACCGCGGATCAATGGAAATATGGGCCGCGATCATTACGCCCGCGCATGGAGCGTTGTGCTGGGCGGCGCGGCAATCCAAGGCGGCCGGGCGATCGGCCAAACCAACGCCGACGGCACCGGCGTCGAAACCGATTCCTATTCCTCCGAGGACTTGATGGCCACCGTTTGCCATGCGCTCGGAATTTCGCTACAAACAACCTACACGGCGAAGAATGGGCGGCCCATGAAAATCGCCGGGGGCGGCCGTGTCATTCAAGAACTTTTTGTGTAGAATGGAATGGTAACAGGACGTTTCGTGTGCCTGTTGTACTTGTCCCCATCACCTCATCGCTTCGGATTTGCGACATGACCGAACATCCGGAACCCTCTGAGTTGCTCACGTCTACGCCAACGGAAATGGAAGCGTCGATCATTGTCGCCGCGCTGGAAGAAGAAGGCATTCACTCGACGACAACGGGCGAGTATACGGCCGAACTCCGCGTGGGAGTTCCCGGTTGGGTACAGATCCTCGTGCGCGACGAAGACCTGGCCCGCGCTCAAGAGGTGTTGGAGCAAGTGAAGGACGACAACGATCACATCGACTGGTCGCGGATCGACGTCGGCGAGCCGGAGGATGATTCGTAACCGGCGCGCGTGCCGTGTGCTTGTTACTCTTGCTCGTTGCGTTCGCGCCATTCGGATAGCAAGGTGACAATCGGCATGTCGCCAGTGCGGAGCTTATCGAGCATCGCCCGCAGGGCCAGCGGATCGCTCGGATCGAGCCGCACGAGCGTCTCGACGATTTCCTCGGCCATCTGCCCTTTTTCTAGCTTTTCGAGGCACCACGCCAAACCGCGCCCTGCCTCAAAGAACGCCCGATTCGCCGGCTGCGAATATGACAAGGGCGTGGGTGACTTGGCCCGCCGCACTGCCTGCAATCCCAATTGATAACCGGCGCCAAAATGGCCCCGCGCGAGTGGCACGTCGTTATCGGCAGCCAGCGATAATTCCCCGAGCAGCCGGTGAGCCGCGATGAATTCGGCACACCCCGACAGCAACCATCGAAGCTCGTCCTTGGCAATGTCCAACTCGCCCGCATCGATCATCATCTCGACTTCTTCCAAATCCTCGGCCCGGTCGCGTGTACAGCGAGGGTGAACCAACACCCAGCTTCGACCATCCGTAGTCCGTCGGAGGCTGAGCCGCTGGGACGACGGGGGTTGCCGGCGATGGTGTGGTTTGCGTTGGGCCAAGGGACGGGTCAAGCTTTCTCGTTCTCGCGATCAGGGGGAACGCAGTGGGAACACAGGCCGAGGGAAGGCATCGATAGCCTAAATCGTTTTGCCCAGTTCGTAAATCTCTTCGGCATCGAGGACGAGGTCGTTCGCCTCAAATAATCGGCGGAGGGCGGCTTTGTGAAGTTTCATCTTCGTACCGCCAACGCCGATCGCGCCGTAGCAAATCTGGCCGTCGCGTTCGACCGCCTTGTCTTGCGGCTGGATGCCGCCGAGGCCGGAGGGCGGCATGGCGTTCAGATCGATCGCGACCTTGAGCGGGTCGCATTGGCGGCGACGTTTGTCCGGCAGAAGTTCGACGGCCGGCGCGCCGGCGGCAATGACGACCGTCGCCACGACCAGGGCCTCACCGACCGATTCTTCGTCATCGGTCATCCATGGGACGAGCTTCGCATTAGGCACAACTTTGCGAACTTCGTCGCAGACTTGCAGCGCACGTTCCACCTGCCTTGACGCAACGCACACCATCGCCCCTTCACGCGCCAGTAGCCGCACCACGCGCCGGCCCACTGAACCGGTCGCGGCCAGGACCGTAACGTTCGTCCCGGAAAGTGGCACGTGCTTTTTGGCCGAGAGCACGGCCGCCGCCGCAGTCGTGTTCGCCCCGTTCGAGTCGAGCATCACGGACACTCGCATCGGTTCGACGAAGCACTTCCGCACGCCGGCCAGCAGCTCTTCACCGGTGGCGACGTCGGTGCCGCCGATGAACACGGCCGTGTTGTTGAGGTCGGCCGGGCCGCGAGTAAACATCGCCCCATAAACGAGGTTGCGGACGTCGTCGGGTTCGACGCCGCCGTGTCTCAGCAACTGATCCACGCCCGCGTCCACCGCCACGACGGCGTCGAACACGCTCGGCTGCGTGTCGGTGTCGAGGCAGAGGAGAACCTTGGCGAACGACATGCTCCGAGTCTCCGTGTCCGCGCGCTCCGCTTCGCGTCGCGGCTAAACGTTAGAACCCTCTGAACGGATGAGCCGCCTTATCCTTGCCTGCCAGGATCTCGTCAATGCTTGGCTTGCCCGTCATCGCGCTCTTGAGGGCCATTTTCGTGGCTTCGTAGTTGTAGTCGTAGATTTTCTTGTCGCTCGCTGCTTCGGGATGGATAAATACACCACAGACACAGACGAAATCCTCGGCCTGTTTTTTCGAGATGACGCCATCGGCCACCGAGTCGGCCACCGCCTTGGCCACCGCCGCCTGGGCCGGGCCAAACATCTGCACTGCCTGCCGCATCCCCTTGATGGTTACCTTCGTGACCATCACCGTGGCCGGCTTCGCGATCAGATTGGGCGTGAGCACGGCCAGCAGATTGGTGTGCCCCTCGCTCTGTCGCGCCAGCGCGTTGGCAAACGCGATGCCGACCGGGCCGTCCTTGCTGCCGATGATCAGATCAATGTGGGCAATCTCGTTTCCTTCGCCCGCTAGCGCTTCGCCAATGAACATTGTCATGCCTCCCTGGAATAACGTGCCAACTAAGTCCGGAATTCCTGCCGGCTGGAGCCAGCAAAACAGGAAATCATCACGAAAAGGCGAAGAATAGCACATCAGGCGGCGTTTGCAAGGACTGGCCGAGAGTCAGGTCCGCCGAGCCGGGTCAGACCCAAGCTATCGAGACGCTTTTTCTGCCTGTTGTGTCGCTCGACTGGCACCATCTGCCTGGACTTTCTGGACAAAAAGACCAGATTCTGAAACAATAATAATAGAGCGGCGCGGGAGGCGCGCTCGCGGCCGAGCGGAACAGAGACACAG
>JAKEGR010000380.1 GCA_022615465.1 Planctomycetota bacterium
CTGTGGCGAGGCTTGAAACGATTTCACGACGTCCTCGAAGCCATCACGAGCCTCAGGGAACTGCCAACCGAACATCATGCGACTTATGGGTAACGCCAAGCGCTGGGAGAGAGGGCTGGGGTGAGGGATTGACCCAATGACCCTCAGTTTTCGTCCTGGTACGCGGCGGTGAAGGAGGTTTGCGGTGTCCTGTGCGGTATTGCTAGCTCAGACGGGAAGGGCGCCCCATGTGATCGACCAGGTGCCAGCCCCAGTAGACGTCAGCGAAGTCTTGCGGTATCTGGGCTATCCGGTCAGCGTAGAACCCGGTGCCCACTTGCAGGACATCCTGGAGGACTGGGTCTTGGAAGCCGGCCGGCGGGCCTGCCCGCGCGCGATCTACCTGGTCTTGCCGGTATCCCAATTGCGTCCTCGCAGCTTGCGGCTTCAGGCCGCCACGGGCGAGGTCGAGTTTCACGGAGCGGTGGGTGAATTTCTGGGAGCCTCGGAATGCATCGCCGCTTTCGTTGCCACGGCAGGTCCCGGTGTGGAACGCCTGGCGAGCGAGTTGATGGAACAAGGCGACAATTTGGCGGCAATGATCGTCAATGCAGTCGGGGCGGAACGGGCCGAAGCGGCCGAGGCAATGGTCATCGAGCAATTGCGCGAGCAGGCGATGAAGTGTGATTTCGCGCCCACGCTGCCCTACAGCCCCGGCTATTGCGGCATGGCGCTGACCGAGCAGCGCACGCTGTTTGGACTGTTCGATGGTTGCGACGTCGGCGTCACGCTGACCGACAGTTGCTTGATGCGCCCCTTGAAGTCCGTCTCGGGGCTGATCGGCCTGGGGCCTGTCGAACGTGTCCAGGCCTTCGGCTCGCCCTGCGAGCGATGCGAGTTGTATAGCTGCGCCATGCGCAGATGAACAGGAGGTGCGTCGTGCCGGGAATGAATGGTCGCCAACGCGTGCTGGCTTTTCTCCAAGGACAACCGGTTGATCGGCTGCCCTTGATGCCGGTAGTCATCATGTTCTGCGCCGATCAGATTGGCATCAAGTATGGGCAGTACGTGAAAGACTACCGCGTGCTGGCCGAGGCGCAGATGCGGACCGCCGAGAAGTTCGATTTCGACATCGTTTCGGTGATGTCCGACCCGGCCCGCGAGGCCTTCGACTGCGGTGCTCATGTCGAGTTCTATGACGACCAGCCGGCCGCCATCGTCGAGAGCGATGCCTTGCTGGCCGACAAGTCCAAACTGGCCCACCTGCAAATCCCCGATCCGCTGGGTGGCGGTCGAATGCACTCGGCAGTCATGGCCCTGGAGCTTATGAAGTCCCAAGTTGGCCAGGAAAAAGTGCTGATGGGCTGGGTCGAGGGGCCTTGTGCCGAGGGAGCCGATCTGCGGGGCATCAACACCTTGATGCTCGATTTCTTTGACGATCCCGCATTCGTGCGGGATCTGTTCGATTTCATCATCGAGATGGAATTGCGATACGCGCAGGCCCAGATCGAGGCAGGAGCCGACCTGATCGGTATCGGCGACGCCGCCGCCTCGCTGGTCGGCCCAAAAATCTACGAGGAATTTGTCTGGCCCTATGAAAAGCGGCTGGTCGACGGACTCCACGCCCTGGGGACCAGGGTGCGACTGCACATCTGCGGCAACACGAGCCGCATTCTGGACGGCATGGGGCGCCTGGGGTGCGAAATCGTCGATCTGGATTATCTCGCATCGATCGCGGACGCCCGCCGGGCGATGGGGGCTGACCAAATCCTGCTGGGGAACCTCAATCCCGTCGCCACCCTTCGCGACAGTTCGCCTCCTGCCATCACCGCGGCCCTGGCAGAGTGTCATCGTCAGGCCGGGGCACGGTTCATTGTGGGTGCCGGCTGTGAAGTCGTGCGGGATACGCCGCTGGAAAACGTCCAGGCAATGATCGACTACGCCCGCGCCTGCCACGGGCAGACAGTTCACGAGAACCCTTTACTATAAAAGAGCAAATCCATGTCGAAGCCGCTACGAGCATTTGTGGTCGCCTGTTCAAGCCTCTGTGTCCTGGGCGGATGGGGGGCCGTGAAGATCGGGGAAGCCAACGCGGCCGAATTGAAAGCCGGGGTAGCGCGGGTCGATCTGACACCGCCGCTGGAATTGGGTTCACCCCTGGGAGGCTATGGAGAACGCATGAACCGGCCGGCCGAAGGCGTCCACGACCGTGTGTTCGCCAAGGCCCTTGTTCTCGCGGATGGCGACAAGAAGTTCGCGGTGGTGACGGTAGATATTGTCGGCTTTCCGCCGCCGCTCAAACCCATGCTCATCGAACGACTGGCCGGCAAGGGCTGGACGAAAGACAAGATCATGCTTCTGCCCAGCCACTCCCACACTAGCATCGAAATGAATGCCATCAATCCGACCAACCTCTTCAACATTCCGCAAATTGGCATCTACAACCCCAAGGTGTTCGAGTTCGTGATGGAGCGACTCGTGCAGGTTGTCCAGGATGCCGAGCGGCAGATGGCGCCGGTCTCCATCGGCACGTCGAGCATCTCGATCGACGGTTGGAATCGCAATCGCCGTGGCGGCGACGTGACCGACAAGGATCTCACCATCACGCGCGTCGACACCACCGAAGGCAAGCCACTCGCGGTGCTCGTCAACTTCACGGCCCATCCGACCTTCATGTCGGGCGAGGATATGCTCTTTTCCGGCGACTGGCCCGGTCATTTGCAGCGGACGATCGAATCGCTCATCGGCGAGGGCGTCGTTGCCATGTACTACAACGGCGCCCAAGGCGACCAATCGCCCGTCGGCCGTTCCGATTCGGGGGATAGCCGCTGGGAACGGGCTGAACACTACGGCCGCGATCTGGGCATCGTCGCCTGGAAACAGTGGCAGCAAACTTCAACACAACAAGACGTCGCCTTCGATTATCATCTGCACACGATCGCGCTGCCCGAACATGCCTGGCATCCCGACTTCATGAAAACCGGCGGCACCGAGTACGGTCTCAGCGACCAACTGCTCAAGAAGTTGCTGCCCCTCATGTTTCCCGCCCAGGCGGATAGCATTTCGCTCCGCATGGGCGATTTGCTGATTGTCGGCATTCCGGGAGAGTTGGCCGCGTCGCTCGGCCTGAAGGTCAAGTCGGAAGCCGCGCGGATTGCCGGGGCCAGTCATCCGACCATTGGCGGCCTGGCCGACCTCTGGATCAGCTACATGCTCCCGGCCGACGAGTACCGCCGCGGCGGCTACGAATCGAGCGTGAGCTTCTACGGAGAAACACTGGGAGACACGATCGTCGAGGGCGTACTTGCCGGTGTCAAAGAAATGGATCGTTAGAGCCAAAATGTCCGCATGGATGCCCTACTCAATCGCCTTCCCACCCGAGGCCACATTGTCCTGGGTGAACAATCTGGAGCCTAGCGTGATGTGTTTGGGAACTGCCTCCCCGCGTAGAACTTTCAGGGCGGCCTCGATGGCTTCTTTGCCCCCCGTCGGATATTCGAGAGTGGCATCGAGTATGCCCTGGGAAACGTAAGCCACGCCCTCCTGGGGCAGCGCGTCGATCCCCACAAACAAGATGTCCGTTTCGCGTCCCGCGGCCTTGGCGGCCATGAACGCGCCGTGAGCGCCCGGGTCGTTGTGGGCGTAGACCAGGTCGATGTCGTCAAATCGCGCCAGGGCGGATTCCATCTCCTTGCGGGCGTCTGGCTCGAGCCATTTCATGTCTGCCTCGAAGAGAATCTCGATGCTGCTGCCGGCGATCGCTTCGCGGAAGCCGCTGTGGCGATCCTGCCCGGGAGTGGACGTCATCAGGCCTTTCAGTTCAACGACCTTGCCTTGCCCCGCGAGCTTCTCATTGATCCACTCTCCCGCGGCCCGGCCGATCTTCTTGTTATCGGCGCCAATAAAGCACGTATACGCATCGCCGAGCAGGGCGCGATCGAGCACAATCACGGGGATTCCGGCCTCGACCGCTTTGGCGACGGGTTCGGTCAACGGCTGCGCCTCTTTCGGGCTGATGATAATCAAATCCACGCCGGCGCTGACAAACTCCTCGACGTGCGACCGCTGTTTGAGCGTGTCGTTCTGGGCGTCTTTGAAGACCACTTCGATTTCGGCGTGCTGATC